>CAUPRZ010000043.1:0-9931 GCA_963513855.1 uncultured Hylemonella sp. | reverse complement strand
CTGAGCATCAGGCGCAGCAGGTCGTTGACGAATTTCGATGCCTGGTCGCGTTCCATGTGTCCTGCCTTCTGGTGCTCAGCCCGGGAAATTCTCGGGAATCTTGGCTTTGCCGCGTGCCTCGGCCGGGCTGATCACGTTGCGCTTGACCAGTTCCGAGAGGTTCTGGTCCAGCGTCTGCATGCCCACGTTGCTGCCGGTCTGGATGGCGGAATACATCTGCGCCACCTTGGCCTCGCGGATCAGGTTGCGGATGGCCGGGGTGCCCAGCATGATCTCGTGTGCGGCGATACGGCCGGTGCCGTCCTTGGTCTTGCACAGGGTCTGCGAGATCACGGCCTGCAGCGATTCGGACAGCATGGCACGGACCATTTCCTTCTCTTCGGCCGGGAACACGTCGATGATCCGGTCGATGGTCTTGGCGGCACTGGAGGTGTGCAGGGTGCCGAACACCAGGTGGCCTGTTTCCGCGGCCGTCATGGCCAGGCGGATGGTTTCCAGGTCGCGCATTTCGCCCACGAGGATGGCGTCCGGGTCTTCGCGCAGCGCGGACTTCAGGGCGGCGGCAAAGCTCAGCGTGTGCGGGCCGACTTCCCGCTGGTTGATCAGGCACTTCTTGGACTCGTGCACGAACTCGATCGGGTCTTCCACCGTCAGGATGTGGCCGAACTCGGTTTCGTTGAGGTGGTTGACCATGGCCGCCAGGGTGGTGGACTTGCCCGAGCCCGTGGGCCCGGTCACCAGCACCAGGCCGCGCGGCTTGAGCGCTAGGTCGCCGAAGATTTTGGGCGCGTTGAGCTGCTCCAGCGTCAGGATCTTGCTCGGGATGGTCCGGAACACGGCGGCTGCGCCGCGCTGGGTGTTGAAGGCATTGACGCGGAAACGCGCCAGACCGTCAATTTCGAAAGAGAAGTCGACCTCCAGGAACTCTTCGTAGTTCTTGCGCTGGGTGTCGTTCATGATGTCGTACACCATGGCGTGCACTTCCTTGTGCCCCAGGGCGTCGACGTTGATGCGGCGCACATCACCGTGCACCCGGATCATGGGCGGCAGGCCGGCAGAGAGGTGCAGGTCGGAGGCTTTGTTCTTGACGCTGAATGCCAGCAGTTGGGTGATGTCCACGGTCCCTCTGTCCTTTTTTGCTACGCTTGCGGAACATTATGACCGTGATTGCCGCCCAGCTCCAAGCCGTTCATGCCCGCATCGCTGCCGCGTGTCATGCGGTCGGGCGCGATCCGGCCGAAGTCGGTCTGCTGGCGGTGTCCAAGACTTTTGGCCCCGAGGCCGTGCGCGCGGCCCATGCGGCCGGCCAGACCGCTTTTGGCGAAAACTACATCCAGGAAGCCGTGGACAAGATGACCGCACTGGCCGGTCTGCCCCTGCAGTGGCACTGCATCGGACCCATCCAGAGCAACAAGACGCGGCTGGTGGCCGAGCACTTTGCCTGGGCGCAGACCGTGGACCGGCTCAAGATTGCGCAGCGACTCAGCGAGCAGCGGCCCGCCCACCTGCCGCCGCTGCAGGTCTGCCTCCAGGTCAATGTCGATGGCGGGGCCAGCAAGTCCGGCGTGGCGCCCGAAGAACTGCCGGCGCTGGCGCATGCCGTGGCCGCGCTGCCGCGTTTGCAACTGAGAGGCCTGATGTGCATCCCGGATCCGCTGCCCGATGACGGGGCGATGACGGCTGTTTTCCTGCGCGTCCGGGCCCTGTACGAAGGCCTGCGTGCTGTGGGCCTGCCTTTGGACACCTTGTCCCTGGGCATGAGTGGTGATCTCGAAGCCGCGATTGCGGGCGGCAGCACCCTGGTGCGTGTGGGCACCGCCATCTTCGGCGGCCGCAGCTAGCCTGAGCTCCGGCGCAACAGGGCAGGGGCCCGGTGGCCAGGGGCACGTGCAATAAGTCACGGTTTGGCACCCCCGTGCCCGTGCCTCTGTTTTTCTTCTCTTAAGGGGCGGCCTGCTTACATAGAATGAGCCAGCAAGCACGCGCCTGACCGACCCTGCCGGCACGTTTTGCCCCACGATCCACCATGCTTTCCCTGCTGACGCTTCCCCTCCGTGGCCTCCTCCTGCGCAGCCGGGTGGCGTGGCGCACCTGCACGCTTTTCCTGTTCGCGGCCCTGCTGCCGGTGCTGCTGCTGGCGCTGCTGGTCGGCGCCCAGCTGCGCGACACGGCGCGCGAGCAGCAGCTGCGCCAGCTGGCGCTGGCGGGCGCCCATGAGGCCAGCGGCCTGCAGGCGCGCCTGCACGATGCGCAGGCCCTGCTGGCCTTGTTGGCCGGGCGCTTGCTGAGCCAGGGTCTGCCGCCAGAGGCGGACGGCCAGATCTATGCGCATATCGAGGTCTGGCCCGCACTGACCGAGGGCGAGGTCCTGGCGCGTGGCAGCCTCCTGCTCCAACAGCGTGATGCGCAGGGTTTGCGGCTGGCCCTGCTCCAGGCCGTCGATCCGGCCCGGCCCGAACTCGGTGTGCTGCGTGGCGAGTTGGCACCCAACTATCTTTGGACCGGGCTCGGGGAGCCGGCCCGGCAGATCCAGACCTGCGTGGTCAATGCCCGGGGCGCAGTCCTGCATTGCAGCGAGCCGGCACTGGCCCCGCTGGCGCAGCGTATCGCTGCGCAGCAGCAGGACGAGGCCGACGCGACCTGGCTGCACCAGGCCCAGGTCCTGGCCCTGGGCGCGCACTACGCTGCCGAGGACTGGACACTGCTCATGCTGCAGCCCGAACCGGGCCTCACCACCGTCTGGGGTCCTCTGGCCTATCCCCTGCTCGGCGTGCTCTTGCTGACCCTGCCGCTTGCCTTCCTGCTCAGCGGCGTGCAGCTGCGGCGCACCCTGGTGCCGCTGGAGCGGCTGATCGAGGGCACGCAGCGTATCGCGCGCGAAGAGTTCAACCACCCTGTGCAGCTGCTGCGCGAGGACGAGTTCGGCCAGCTCGGGCAGGCCCTCAACCATATGGGCGCGCGCCTGGGCCAGCAGATGAGCACCCTGCGCACCTTGGCCGAGATCGACCAGGAGATCCTGGCGCGGGCTGACATGGACCAGATCATCACCCGCGTGCAGGAGCGCCTGCACGAGCTCTGGCCCCAGGCTGTGACCAGCATGGTGGTGTTTGACCAGCAGCAGTCAGCCGACTTCGGCATCGTGCACCTGCACGCCGGCGAGCAGGAAGTGACCGCCAAGGTGCCCAGCAAGCTCGAACCCTGGCTGCTCGATCGCCTGGCGCGCGATTACGACGGCATGTGGTTCGATGTGGGCGGCGGCGACCTGCCGGATTTCCTGTCCATGGTGGCCGCCGCCGGTGCGCGACGCATCCTGGTGCTGCCCATCTTCTGGCGTGAACGCATCAGCGGCCTGATGGCCATCGGCCTGATGACGCAGCGCGAGTTCAGCAATGAACTCGTGCAGCAGGCGCGTGATCTGGCCCATCGCATCGGTCTGGCGCTGGCCGCGCAGGCGCGTGAAGGACAGCTCAGGTACCAGGCCTTCCACGACACACTGACCGGTCTGCCCAACCGCGCCTTGCTGCTGGAACGCTTGACCCAGGAGATGGCCCATGCGCGGCGCAACAGCCGGCAGCTGGCCGTGCTGTACATCGACCTCGACCGCTTCAAGAAGATCAACAGCACACAGGGCCATGAGGCCGGCGAGCGCCTGCTGTGCCAGGTGGCCGAACGCCTGTCGTCCTGCACCCGTGAGGGCGACACCGTGGCCCGCCTGGGCGGCGACGAGTTTGTGGTGCTGCTCCCCGGCCTGGCCCACCCCAAGCAGGCCGCTCGCCTGGCGGGCGAGATGCTGAGCCTGCTGGGTGAGCCCTTTCTGATCGACGGCAGCAACAGCCATGTGGGCGCCAGCATCGGCGTGGCCATCTTCCCCGAGGATGGTGATCTGGCGACCGAACTGCTCAAGAAGGCCGACATGGCCATGTACCGGGCCAAGGCCACGGGGCGGGGCCGTGTCGTGTTCTTCGAGGAAGGCATGAACCTGGCGCACCAGGAACAGGCCGTGCTGGAGCGCGAACTGAGGCTGGCCATCACGCGCGGTCAGTTCTCGCTGCGCTATCAACCGCGTGTGCAGCTGGCCGACGGCCAGCTGGCAGGGGCCGAGGCCTTGTTGCACTGGCAGCATCCGGAGCTGGGCCAGGTCCCTCCGGAACGTTTTATTCCGCTGGCCGAAGAAGCCGGGCTGATGGACGACATCGGGGGCTGGGTCTTGCAGCAGGTCTGCGCCCAGCTTGGGCGCTGGCAGGCGGTCGGCTACCGGGGCAGCGTGTCGGTCCAGGTCTCGGGCCGACAGCTGAGTTCGGGGCAACTGGCGCGGCAACTGCAACTGGCGCTGGCCTCTGGCCGGGCTGCTGCTGCGGGGCTGGTGCTCGAGTTCACCGAAGGCACGCGGGTGGACGACCTCGAGGCCGTGGGCGAGCAGCTCGAACGGATTCAGCAGACCGGCGTGATGCTGGCGCTCGACGACTTCGGCATGGGCTCATCCTCGCTGGGGCATCTGCAGCGCCTGCCCTTCGACATCCTCAAGATCGACGGCACTTTCATGCGCAGCCTGGGCCGGGATGCCGACGCCGACAACATCGTGCACTCCCTCATCGCCCTGGCCCATGCCCTGGGCAAGATCGCGGTGGCCGAAGGCGTGGAGCGCGAGCAGCAGGCCGAGCTGCTGCAGAGCTGGAATTGCGAGCAGGCGCAGGGCCTGTACTACAGCCAAGCGCTCACCGCCGATGAATTCGAGGAACAGCTCATCCCCTCGCGGCCCGCCGAAATTCTCTGACCCTCGGGCGCGGTGCCCGGTCTCAGTGCCAGTGCCGGCCGAACCAGTTTCCCGCCAGACCGGCCACCTCTTCCAGCGCCCCCGTTTCCTCGAACAGATGGGTGGCGTTCGGGATGACCACCAGCTCCTTTTCGCAGGCCAGCCTGTCGTAAGCCCGACGGTTCAGCGGCAGCACCTCGACATCGGCGCCGCCCACCAGCAGTAGGGTGGGGGCCTGCACCTTGGGTAGCTCATGGGCGCCGGCCAGGTCCGGGCGTCCCCCGCGTGAGACCACGGCCTGCACCGTGTCCCCCAGGGCGGATGCCGCCTGCAGCGCGGCCGCTGCCCCCGTGCTGGCCCCGAAATAGGCCACGGGCAGGTGGCGGCTGGCCGGGGTGTGCTGCATGACAAAACGTGTGGCCACCAGCAGGCGGTGCGTCAGCAGGGTGATGTCGAAGCGGGTGTGATAGTCCAGGTTCTCGGCCAGGGTCAGCAGATCGAGCAGGAGGGTGCCGCTGCCCTGCGTCCGCAAGACACGGGCGACGTGGTTGTTGCGCGGGCTGTGCCGGCTGCTGCCGCTGCCATGCGCGAACAGGACCAGGCCCCGTGCATCGACCGGCAGCTCTAGCAGGCCCTCAATGTGCACGTCGTCGGCCGGGATGCGCAGCAGTTCGTGCGTCATGGTCAGCGTGGGGCGTAGCGGGCTACGGTACTGCGCGGCGCGGCGGACGTCAACCTCGGTCGCCGGCTGCGCAGGCGCAGTGTCATGGACAAAAGACCCTGCCTATGCACAATGCCTCCTAGGTAGCCCCAACCGAGGAGAAACAATGCCCGCAGCACAAGGACTTGTCACCCGATATCTCAACCTGAGCCTGTCCTTGCGCCTGGCCATGGCCATCTTTCTGATCATCAGCCTGATGATCCTGATCCTGGTCATGACCATCAGCTACACGCTGATGCGCACGGCCGAAGAGCGCGCCGTCGCGGACCTGGATGGCCAGACCCGGCTGATCGTCGACCTCATCGACGCCTCGGACAAGGACTTGCGCGTGCGTGCGGCGGGCCTGGCCCAGGCTTTCCAGGCCCGGCTCAAGGGGCAGTTTGAGCTCGACCCCGCCATCACCGAGGTCAATGGGAAACCCGCACCCACGCTCAAGCTGGACGGGCGGGTGCTCAATATGAACTTCGAGGTCGCCGACAGTTTCACCTCGGGCACGGGTGCCATCGCCACGGTCTTTGCCAAGACGGGCGAGGACTTCATCCGCGTCACCACCTCGCTCAAGACCGACAAGGGCGAACGCGCCATCGGCACCCTGCTGGACCGGGCCCATCCCGGCTACAAGGCCACGCTAGAGGGCAAGACCTACGCTGGCCCGGCCCTGCTCTTCGGCAAACCCTACATCACCCAGTACGACCCGATCCGCAACGCCCAGGGTCAGGTTATAGGTCTGTCCTTCATCGGCCTGGACTACAGCGATTACCTGAACCAGCTCAAGACCACCATCCGCAAGCTCAAGATTGGCGAGACAGGTTATTTCTACATCATGGACTCGCGGCCCGGGGCCAACTTCGGCCGTTTTGTCGTCCATCCGGCCTCCGAGGGCAAGATCCTGCTCGACAGCAAGGATTCGAGCGGCCGTGAATTCCTCAAGGAGATCATGGAACGCAAGAACGGCGTCATCTTCTACCCCTGGCTCAACAAGGAGCGGGGCGAGACCCAGGCGCGCGACAAGGTGGCGGCCTTTGTCCATTTCCAGGGTTGGGAGTGGATCGTCGCCGGGGGAACCTACATCGAGGAATTCACCGCCGACGTGCGCCGTCAGCGCATGCTCTACGGCTTCATGGGCGTGGCCATGGTGCTGCTGATCTCGGGCATCCTCTACGTCCTCATCCGGCGCACCGTGATCCGACCCCTGGCGCAGGCCAAGACCATCGCCGACGCCCTGGCCCAGGGCGATCTGACGGTCCGGGTGGACAACACCCGCGGTGACGAGCTGGGCCAGCTCATGCAGTCCATGAACCGCATCGGCAGCAGCCTGGCCGAGGTGGTGCAGACCGTGCGCCAGGGCAGCGAGAGCGTGGCCACGGCCAGCTCCGAGATCGCCCAGGGCAATACCGACCTGTCAGCCCGCACCGAAAGCCAGGCCAGTGCACTCGAAGAAACGGCCGCGTCCATGGAAGAACTGGGCACCACCGTGCGCCAGAACGCCGACAACGCGCGCCAGGCCAATGAGCTGGCTCAGAACGCTTCCACCGTGGCGGTGCAGGGCGGTGAGGTCGTGGGCCAGGTGGTCGACACCATGAAGGGCATCAACGACGCCAGCCGCAAGATAGCCGACATCATCAGCGTCATCGACGGTATCGCCTTCCAGACCAATATCCTCGCGCTCAATGCTGCCGTGGAAGCCGCACGGGCCGGTGAGCAAGGCCGGGGTTTTGCCGTCGTGGCCAGCGAAGTGCGCAGCCTGGCCGGCCGCAGCGCCGAGGCGGCCAAGGAGATCAAGGCCCTGATTGACGACAGCGTGGGGCGTGTTGAGCAGGGCAGTGCCCTGGTCGACCGGGCCGGCACCACCATGAACGAGGTGGTCGCGGCCATCAAACGCGTGACCGACATCATGGGCGAGATCAGCACCGCCAGCGGCGAGCAGAGCGCCGGTGTGGCCCAGGTCGGCGAGGCCGTCTCGAATATGGACCAGACCACACAGCAGAACGCCGCGCTGGTGGAAGAAATGGCCGCCGCCGCCTCCAGCCTGCGCGGTCAGGCGCAGGAGCTGGTGCAGGCCGTCAGCGTCTTCAAATTGAGTTGAGAACTTGCCAAGAAATCGTAGCGAGCGGCTCGAGCGCAAGGCGGACGGAGCGCAGGAACCGGAGCGTACTCAGGTACGTGAGGATTCCGAGCACCGCCCAACGCGGCGATCGGGTCGCGCAGTAGATTTATGGGTAAGTTCTACTGGGCCTGGAAGCCGCTGGCCTTGATGATGCGAGCCCAGGTCTGGCTGTAGGCGCGTTCGCGGCTGGCCAGTTGCTCGGCGCTCATATGGCCCACAGTCAGGCCCATGGCGGTCAGGCGCTCGCGCACCTCGGGCAGGGCGATGACCTTGGCCAGGGCGTCCGAGTAGCGGTCCAGCGTGGCCTTGGACGTGCCCTTGGGGGCAAACAGGCCGTAGTAGGGCAGGTCTTCAAAGCCGCTCAGGCCCAGTTCGCTGAAGGTGGGCACGTCGGGCAGGGTGGCCTGACGCTTGGCGCCGATCACGGCCACGATGCGGATCTTGCCGGCCTTGTGGTTCTCGATGAAGTCCGGCACCGAGCCCACGCCCGCAGCAATCTGGTTGCCCAGCATATCGCCCATCATGGGCGCGCTGCCGCGGTAGGGTGCGGCCTGCAGGTCCAGGCCGTTTCTCTGGCCGATCACCTTGACGAAAAACTCCGGCGTGGAGGCCGGGGCGGGCACACCCACGGTGCCACGTTTCTTGACGTCCTCGCGCACCCAGGTCAGGTAGTCCTGGTAGCTCTTGGCCGGCGTGCCGCCCGACAGGGCCAGGCCGTTGACGAAGGTCGCAAAACCGGCCACGGGCGCGAAGTCCTGCGCCGGATCGAAGCCCGGGTTCTTGAGCGTCAGCGGCAGGATGGAAATGCTGTGGTCATGCGAGAGGAACAGCACCGAGCCGTCGGCCGGCGCGGCCTTGAGCGCCTGGGCTGCCAGCTGGCCGCCGGCACCGGCCTTGTTCTCGACCACGAAGTTGTTGCCCAGCTGGTCCTTGAGTTTTTCAGCCAGCACCCGCGCGATGGCGTCGGTGCCACCGCCGGGCGGGAAGCCCACGAGGATCTTGACGGTGGAGGTGTCGGCCAGGGCGGGGCCGGCCACGAGCAGGGCGGCCGCGGCCAGGCCCAGGGTGCGGCGCTTGAGGTTCAGGAACATGGGGTCACTCCGAGGTTGAGAAGAAGAATCACGAAATTTTGCCCTAGAGCCAGCGAAACACCAGCGGAATCAGCAGCGAGGCCAGCACCACCTGCAGACCCATGGCCAGGCCCGCATAGGCTCCAGCATCGGCGTTGACCTGCAGCGCACGGGCCGCGCCCAGGCCGTGCGAGGTGGTGCCCAGGGCGTAACCGCGCGCCACCCAGCCGGCGGGTGTGGTGGGGATACGCAGCAGATCAAACAGGTACTTGCCGCTGAGCGCCCCCACAATGCCCGTGAGCACGGCAAACACCGCGGCCAGGGCCGGGATGCCGCCAATCTTTTCCGCCACGCCCATGGCCACGGGCGCCGTGACCGACTTGGTGGTCAGCGAGGCCAATACGTCAGAGGGCAGTCCAAAAGCCTGCCCCAGCAACCAGGCCGAGCCGGCCGCCGCCGTACCGCCGATCAGGGCCGCCAGCAGCAGCGGCGCCCAGCGCGTGCGCAGCTCCGCGCGGCGTTGCCACAGGGGCCAGGCCAGAGCCACCACGGCGGGCCCGAGCAGGAAGTGGATGAACTGCGCCCCTGAAAAGTAGGTGGGGTAGGGCACACCCGTGATCAACAGCACACCGGCAATCACCACCACGGTCCAGAGCACCGGGTTGGCCCAGGGGGCTTGCTGGCGGGCTGTATAGAAAGCGTGGGCCAGCACATAGACCGCCATCGTCGCCGTCAGGCCGAACAGCGGTGTGCTCGACAGATAGACCCAGAGCTGGACGAAGTTCTGCATGGCCTTATTTCGATTTCATCAAGGCGCGCAGCGCCAGGGCCGTGACGGCCAGGCCGATCCACGTCGACAGCACGATGACGGCCAGCATGCGCGCACCATGTTCGGCGATCAGGCCCAGGTGCGTCATCACACCCACACCCACGGGCACAAACAGCAGCGACAGGTGGGCCAGCAGAAAGTCCGCACAGGCCGCCACAGGTGTGCGCACCGCTTCAAAACGAAGTGCAACCAGCAGCAGCACCAGACCCACGACGGGGCCGGGGAAAGGCAGGCGCAGCGCGTGGGCCAGCAGCTCGCCAGCGGATTGCAGGACCAGCAGCCAGGCAAATCCGCGCAGGGCCATCTTGTGCCAGACCTCCGCCGGGCCGCTCCCAAGGAGGTCTGCTACCCCTCGGTGGGACGCGACCTCATGGAGCTAGGTGGCCACTTGCTTCAGTAGCGCGGCAAGTCCGGGTGCTTGTTCTGCCCACCGCGCACCAGCATCTTGCCG
>CAUPRZ010000042.1:0-10021 GCA_963513855.1 uncultured Hylemonella sp. | reverse complement strand
TGCCGACGTTGGGGCGGCCGACGAGGGCCAGGACGGGTTTCATGCAGGGATTGTCCGTCTTATTCGGGTCGCAGACCCAGCACACGGCCTTTGCGCGTCACCACCACCAGGGTGTTGCCGGCGAGCACGGGGGTCACAGTGATCGGGGATCCGTCGGCTTCATAACGGGTCTGCAGGGCGCCATCACGGCGCGAGAGGAAGTGCAGGCGACCGTCTTCATCACCCAGCACCAGGCCGGGGCCCAGCAACAGGGGGGCACTCAGGCGGCGATGCTGCAGCTGCTTGCTGGACCAGGCCCGCTCGCCGTCGCTGCGCTGCCAAGCCTGCAGGGTGCCGTCGAATTCTGTTCCAAGCACCAGGCTGTCGTCGCCGCTCAGACCCGAAGCGCCAGCCGCCGGTTTGGTCCAGAGCAGGGCGCCACGCGCCGCATCCACGCAGCCCACGGTCGCCTGGAAGGCGCGCGCGCAGACCACATCGCCCTGGCGGGCCACACCGGCCACCAGGTCGACCAGGCGCTCGACGTCGTTGGTGCCGCGTGGACTGGCCAGAGGCAGCTCCCAGCGTGACGTGCCATTGAGCGGGTTCATGCCGATCAGACGGCCGGCCAGGCCGACCACCAGGGTGTCCCCCACGGCCATCAGCACACCGGGTTGGCGCAGCACCAGGGGTTCACCCGTGCGCGTCTGGTTCCAGATGCGACGGCCGCTCTGGCCGTCAAAAGCCGTAACGCTGCGGTCCGCGCCCAGCACAAAAACACGGGCCCCGGCCACCAGCGGCGGTGTGTAGGACGGCGCCGGCAGGCGTTGGCGCCAGAGCACCCTGCCCTGCTGCAGCACCACGAGTTCGTTCTCGGTCGTGACCACGGCCGCGCTGCGGCCATCATGGCCAACGCCGGCCGTCAGCGGTGTCCCCACCGCCGCACGCCACAGCTGCTCACCGCTGCGCGCATCAAAGAGGCTCACCTCGCCCGCACTCGATGCCAGGCCCACGGTGGCGCCTTCTACCTGCACGACCAGCGGAAAATCAACCTTGCCCAGCTCGGTGCTCCAGATCTGGCGCACGCCCAGCAGCTTGGGATCGGGCAGCAACGGGGCCGGCTCGATACGCTTGGGGCCGCTGGAACAGCCCGCCAGCACGGCCAGCAGTGCCAGACCGCACGCGGCTGTCAGCAGGCGCGTGCGCAAAAAAGGCGCAACGGTCACTTCTTGTCCCCGACGGCGGGCGTCAGGCCCAGGGCGGCGAGCTTGACGTCCACCACCTGGCGGTAGCTGCTGGCGGCCTCCAGGCCAGCCCAGGCCTTCTGGTATTCGGCACCGGCTTCGGTCTTCTTGCCCTGGGCCAGGTAGACGTCACCACGGCGGTCCGCCGCCAGGGCGGTGAACTCGGCCGGGAAGGTGGCGGTGAGCTGCTTGAGGGCTTCGTCGTAGGACTTGGTATCGAGCAGCAGGCCGGCCAGACGCAGACGCGCCACGGCCTGGTAACCCTCGTCACGACCCGACTCGGCCACCCATGACAGAGCGGCGCGCGCCGCATCGTAACGACCGGCCGTGGCGTGCACAGCGCCTATCAGCAGACCCGCCTGCTGGGCCTGGGCGGTGCGCGGGAACTTGTCCTTCATGTCGGCCAGGACACGGTCCAGACGCTCGGCCTCGCCACCGGCGGCGATGCGTTCGACCTCTTCGTAGAGGGCCGTGGCCTGCACGGCCTGGCGGTTCTGCCAGTAGTTCCAGCCGTTCCAGCCGGCATAGATCGCCACGATGACGATCAGCGCCCAGCTGATCAGGCCGCCGTACTGGCTCCAGAAATGCTTGAACTGGTCAAGCTGCTCTTGTTCTTCGAGATCGAGATGTGCCATGAAATTTTTCCGTTCAAGCGCGTGATTTTAGGCGGGAGGCCCAGTCGGCCACCTGGGCCAGGGTATGGGTGGTCTGCGCGCCGCTACCGTCGCGCAAGGCTTTGAGGGTGACTTCACCACGTGCCAGCTCGTCAGCCCCGAAGATCAGCGCGTAGAACGCGCCGCTGCCGTCGGCCTTCTTGAACTGGGATTTCATGCTGGACTGACCGGGATGCAGCACCACCGAGACGCCCGCCTCGCGCAGCGCCTCCAGTGCCACCATCACCTGCGGCAGACCGTCTGCGGACGGCACGATGGCGTAGGCATCGGGTACGGGTGCCACGGGCAGCACGCCCACCTCTTCCAGCAGCAGCAGCATGCGCTCCAAGCCCATGCCAAAGCCCACAGCCGGCGCTGGCGTGCCACCGAGCTGCTCGATCAAGCCGTCATAACGACCGCCGCCGCAGACCGTGCCCTGAGAACCCAGCTTCTCGGTGACCCATTCGAAGACCGTCAGGTTGTAGTAGTCCAGGCCGCGGACCAGACGCGGGTTGATCGTGTATTTCACACCGGCGGCGTCGAGGATGGCGCGCACGCCGTTGAAGTGGGCCAGCGAGGCCTCGCCCAGGAAATCCAGCAGCTTGGGCGCGGCGTTGGCCATGTCCTGCAGGGCCGGGTTCTTGGTGTCGAGCACGCGCAGCGGGTTCGTGTGCATGCGGCGCTTGCCGTCTTCGTCGAGCAGGTCCACATGTGCCTCGAGGTGCTGGATCAGCGCCTCGCGGTGGGCGCGGCGCTCCTCAGGCGCGCCCAGGCAGTTGAGCTCCAGACGGAAGTGCTCGCCGTCCTTCAGGCCCAGCTCGCGCAACAGGCGGCTGCCCAGCAGGATCACCTCGGCGTCCACGTCCGGGCCGTTGAAGCCCAGGGCTTCCACACCCATCTGGTGGAACTGGCGGTAGCGGCCCTTCTGCGGCCTCTCGCGGCGGAACATGGGGCCGAAGTAGTAGAGGCGGCGACCCGAATCACGCAGGAAGTTGTGCTCGGTCATGGCGCGCACGACGCCGGCCGTCATCTCGGGGCGCAGGGCCAGGTGCTCGGCCTGGCCGTGCTTGTCTGCGCGGTCTTCGAAGGCGTACATCTCCTTCTCGACGATGTCGGTCACCTCGCCGATGCCGCGCACAAACAGCGCGGTGGGCTCGACGATGGGCGTGCGGACGTTCTGGTAGCCATAGCGCTGCAACACGCTGCGCATCTTGGCTTCCAGCCATTCCCAGTGCGCCGAATCCGGCGGCAGGATGTCGTTCATGCCTTTGACGGCAAGCAGTTTCTCTGGCTTGGATGCCATCTTCTTGTCACTCATGGAAAGTCATCAGGCTGTCTCGACGACAGCCTGGTTTTTCGCGCCGAAACGGTTCTCGATATAGGTCTCGACGATCTTCTGGAATTCCTGGGCGATGCCCTCGCCGCGCAGTGTCAGGCGCTTCTCGCCGTCGATGAACACCGGCGCGGCCGGCGCCTCGCCCGTGCCCGGCAGGCTGATGCCGATGTCGGCGTGTTTGCTTTCACCCGGGCCGTTGACGATGCAGCCCATCACGGCCACCTTGAGCGCCTCGACACCGGGGTACTGCTTGCGCCAGACCGGCATCTGCAGGCGCAGGAAGTCGTCGATCTGCTTGGCCAGTTCCTGGAAGGTGGTGCTGGTGGTGCGACCACAACCCGGGCAGGCCGTGACACTGGGCACAAAGATGCGCAGACCCAGGGCCTGCAGAATTTCGTTGGCGATCACCACTTCCTGCGTGCGGGACTCACCCGGCTGCGGCGTGAGCGAGACACGGATGGTGTCGCCTATGCCCTCCTGCAACAGGATGGACAGGGCGGTAGCAGAGGCCACCGTGCCTTTGGTGGCCATGCCGGCCTCGGTCAGGCCCAGGTGCAGGGGGTAGTCGCAACGCTTGGCCAGTTCGCGGTAGACGGAAATCAGGTCCTGCACGCCGCTGACCTTGCAGGACAGCAGGATCTGCTCGGGCGCCATGCCCAGCTCCTGCGCCATCTGCGCGGAGTCGATGGCCGAAGTGATCAGGGCCTCGTACATCACAGACTTGGCGTCCCAGGGCTGGGCGCGGCGGCTGTTGGTGTCCATGAGGCTGGCCAGCAGCTCCTGGTCCAGGCTGCCCCAGTTGACGCCGATGCGCACGGGCTTGTTCCACTTGAGCGCAGCCTCGATCATCTGGCCGAACTGGCGGTCGCGTTTGTCGCCCTTGCCCACATTGCCGGGGTTGATGCGGTACTTGGACAGGGTCTCGGCACAGGCCGGGTATTGCGTCAGCAGGGTGTGGCCGTTGTAGTGGAAGTCCCCCACCAGTGGCACCACGATGCCCATGCGGTCCAACTGCTCGCGGATGTGCGGCACGGCCTGGGCCGCCTCGGGCGTGTGGACCGTGATGCGCACCAGCTCGGAGCCGGCCTGGGCCAACTCCTTGACCTGGATGGCGGTGCCGATGACGTCCACCGTGTCGGTGTTGGTCATGGACTGCACGCGCACGGGCGCGTCGCCGCCCACGGTGACCACATGGTCACCCCAGACAACCCGCGCCTGGCGGGAACGGCGCGCACGTGGCGCGGCCGGCTCGATCGGCAGACAGTCGGACACTTATTTCACCTCGAATCGCGCCACACCACCGCGGCTCACCTCGTCCAGCGGGAAGGGCTTGCCACGTACCGTGACCTCGGTCACATCGGCCCGGCCGATGGTTACGTTCAGCGGCAGCGGACCGGAAGCACCGACGGGCTCGCCAGGCTCGACCATGCGGCTGAGCTGGATGGCACCCTTGGCATCGGTCACTTCGACCCAGGAAGCCTCGCGGGTCTTGAACACCACCACACCAGTGCTGGAGAGCTTCTTGCGCGGTGCGGGCACCTCAGCCTCCGCCACCGCGGCCGGAGCCGCTTCAGCAGGCACAGTTGCGGGTTTGGCCACAGCAGGGACTTCACGCGGCGCAGCAGGGGGCGTCGCCACCGGTGCCGCCTTGGGCGTGGCCAACACGGGGACGGGGGCCGGTGTGGGCGGCACGGCGGCTACGGGCGGCACAGCAGCCGGCTCCTGTGGGGCCGGCGGCGCAAGGGGCGTCACGGCCGGGGCCTGCGTCGGTGCTGCCGGGGTGCTCGCCACGATGGCGCCGATCTCGGCGCGTTGCTCGGACGACGGGAAAAAGATCAGCACCAGGGCGCCCAGCAGCACCGCCAGGGCCGCCAGCACCATGGGGCGCGAGAGCCGATCCAGGAAAGGCGTCTTGGCCACGTCCCCCGGGGTATGGAAGGGGGTGTTGAGGCCGGCTTCGTCGTAGTCCAGGCGCGGCACCTTGGACTGCGGCAGCAGGGCCAGCGCGGGCGCGGCGTCGACCTTGAGCGCGCGACAGACGCTGGAAGCCAGGGCCCGCACAAAAACAGCGTCGGGCAAGAGGTCGTAACGGTCGGCCTCCAGGGCCTCCAGCTTCTTGACCGAAACCTTGAGGGCCTGGGCCAGGGCCGGCAGATCGATGCCGGCTGACTCGCGCGCCTGGCGCAGCAAGGCGCCAGCACCGGCGCTGCTGGCCGTGGCCGCAACCATCGTCGTCTCAGATGCCGGTACGCTGCCGGCGCCTGCCTCTTCACTCATGGAATGCTCCCCGCTCATAAGAACTCAATTCGCGCGACTTGGGATAACGGCTGCGCAGCTGGCCGCCCAGCTGCTCACGCGCCTGCCGGTTGCCCAGGCGATGCTCGATCTTGATGCCCAGCCACAGTGTTTCGGCATTGGCCAGATCGCTGTTGTTGATACGCCGGATGTAGAACTGCGCGCGGGTGGCATCGCCGCGCTGGTAGAGCAGCTGAGCCAGGTTGTAGCCGGCTACAGGATTGCCGGCATCGTATTCGTAGGACTTGGTCAGGCTCTGCTCGGCCTCGGTGAACTGCCTGGCCTGGATCTGGCACATGCCCTTGGTCAACCAGGTCTTGGCGCGGCCGCTGTACGTCGGGCTGTTCAGCGCACGTGTGAAGGTCTGCACCGCCTCGGCGGTCTTGCCCTGCTGACACAACATCCAGCCGTAGTTATGCAGCACGTCCGGGTCATTGGAACTGATGGCCAGCGCGCGCCGGAAGCTCTCTTCGGCCAGGCGCTGGTCGTTCAGGCGCATGTAGATCAGGCCACGCAGGTTGTAGGCTTCGGTGAAGGACGGGTCGATGCTGATCGCCTGCTTGGTCTCGTCCAGCGCCACCGTGGTCTGGCCCTGCTCAAAATAGCCGATGGCCAGCTGCAGACGGTTGTTGGCGCGCTTGCGCAGTTCAGGCTCGTCCGAGGCCGTGACTAGGTCATCGGTCGGATTCGTGCTGACGCAGCCCGACAGGCCGGCAAGCGCCAGCAGCGCCACGGCCAACCATTGCCCGGCCCCACCCCATCGATGCGTCACATTCATGCCTCAGATCTCCTTGGATTGACTCTGCAGGGTCTGCATGGGTTGCAACAGCTTGCGCTGGCGCGCCATGCGCTCCTCCACCCCGGTACGGTCCTTGACGTCGCCAGCCAGATGGCCGCTGGCGGCGTCGATGTCGTCGCCACGCGTCTTGCGCACAGTCGTGACAATACCAGCATCCAGCAGGATTTTTGCGAAGGCCTGCACGCGTTCGTTCGGGGAGCGCTTGAGCCCGGACGCCGGGAAGGGGTTGAAGGGGATCAGGTTGAACTTGCACCAGACGCCGCCTGTGCTGTGCTGGCGCACCAGGGCGATCAGTTCACGCGCATGCTCGGGCTGGTCGTTGACGCCGTCGAGCATGCAGTACTCGTAGGTGATGAAGTCACGCGGCGCATGGGCTAGGTAACGGTTGCAGGTCGCCAGCAACTCGGCAATGGGGTACTTGCGGTTCAGCGGCACCAGGTTGTCGCGCAGCGCGTCGTTGGGCGCGTGCAGGGAAACCGCCAGGGCCACCGGGCAGTCCTGGGCCAGACGGTCGATCATGGGGACCACGCCCGAGGTGGAGACCGTGAGGCGGCGGCGCGACAGGCCGTAACCGTGGTCGTCGAGCATGACACGCAGGGCGGGAACCAGCTCGTTGTAGTTCTGCAGCGGCTCGCCCATGCCCATCATGACCACATTGGTGATGACACGGTCGCTGCGCTTCAGGTGCTGGCGCAGGAAAAACTCGGCGAACCAGAGCTGGGCGACGATCTCGCCCGCGGTGAGGTTGCGGCTGAAACCCTGGTGGCCCGTGGAGCAGAAACGGCACCCCACGGCGCAGCCGGCCTGGGAGGACACGCACAGGGTGCCGCGGTCGTCCTCGGGAATAAAAACGGATTCGACGGCATTGCCGTCACCGACGTCGAACAGCCATTTGATGGTGCCGTCGGCGGAGATCTGCTGGGAGATAACTTCCAGGCCCTGGACACGCGCCGTGGTGGCGAGCTTTTCACGCAGGGACTTGGCCAGATCGCTCATCTGGTCGAAGCTGGAGGCACCCTTCTGGTGGATCCAGCGGAACAGCTGGGTGGCGCGAAAGCGCTTTTCACCCAGCCGCTCGCAAAAAGCGGCCAAACCGTCGAGGTCGAAGTCGAGCAGGTTGGCCGTCATTGCATCGCTACAGCGCCTTTCAGCGGCTGTGGATATTCATGCCGGCGAAGAAGAAGGCGATCTCCACAGCGGCGGTTTCGGGGGCGTCGGAGCCGTGCACGGCGTTGGCATCGATGCTGTCGGCGAAGTCGGCGCGGATGGTGCCCTTGTCGGCCTTCTTGGGGTCGGTGGCGCCCATCAGGTCACGGTTCTTCAGGATGGCGTTTTCGCCTTCCAGCACCTGCAGCATCACCGGGCCGGAGATCATGAACTCGACCAGGTCCTTGAAGAAGGGACGGGCCTTGTGCACAGCGTAGAAAGCCTCGGCTTCAGCGCGCGACAGGTGGGCCATGCGGGCGGCGATGACCTTCAGACCGGCGCCTTCGAAACGGGCATAGATCTGGCCGATCACGTTCTTGGCAACGGCGTCGGGCTTGATGATGGAGAAAGTGCGCTGGATGGCCATGTGATTTCCTGAGTCTGTTTATGAAATGGGTTTTGCCCCACCAAGGGCAAAGCCCGGTATTTTAACCGGTGTCAGTGACAATTTGGCGCCTTGGGGATGATCCTTCCCCGAACGGTCAAATCGGACGGATGGCCTCAGCGCCCGCCACCCCGGCCACCGCGACGCGGGCCACCGTTGCCACCACCGCCCCCGTTGCCGCGGCGCGGCTCCTGGCGCTGGCGGGTAAAGCTGTCGGCGCCGATGTAGCCAAAGGAGGTTTTCATCGGGTCGGGCTGGGCTTCGCCGCCATTGCCCTGACGCGCATTGCGGTCCTTGCCCCGACCCTGCTGCGGCTGGCCCTGGCCTTTGTTGCGCGGTGGGCCGCCTGCGGGTCCATTGGCCGGTCGCGGGCCCTGCCCCTGCTGGCCACCCCGGCGCTTGTTGCGTCCACCGCCCCCCGGCTTGCCCTGGCCCTGGGCGTCCGGGCGTGCGCCCCGCTCCCCCTGGGGCGCCTCTGCACCACCGGGATGCCGGTCGGCCGCGCGCATCAGGCCGCGGATATCGGCCTCGTCCAGCTCCATCCAGGCCCCACGCTTGAGGCCGCGCGGCAGCACCATGGCGCCGTAGCGGATGCGGATCAGGCGGCTGACCGCATGGCCCACGGCCTCCAGCATACGGCGCACCTCACGGTTGCGGCCTTCGGAGATGGTGACGCGGTACCAGCAGTTGCTGCCCTCGCCGCCGCCGTCTTCGATGGTGCCGAACTGGGCCAAACCATCGTCCAGTTGCACGCCGTCCAGCAGGCGCTGTTTTTCTTCCTTGCTCAGGGCCCCCAGCACGCGCACGGCGTACTCGCGCTCCAGGCCGAAGCGCGGGTGCATGAGCTTGTTGGCCAGGTCACCCGAGCTGCTGAACAGCAGCAGACCTTCGGTGTTCAGGTCCAGACGGCCGACCGACTGCCACTTGCCCTGCTGCAGCTTGGGCAGCTTGCGGAACACGGTGGGGCGGTTCTGTGGATCGTCGTGCGTGACGACCTCACCCACAGGCTTGTGGTACGCAATGACACGGGCCGGCGGCGGGTCGATGCGCACCCGGATGGGTTTGCCATTGACCTTGATCTGGTCGCCGAACTGGATGCGCTGGCCGATGTGGGCCGGCTCGTTGTTGACCGAGATGCGCCCTTCCATGATGAGCTGTTCCATCTCCAGGCGCGAACCCATGCCGGCCTGGGCCAGCACCTTGTGCAGCTTGGGCGTCTCGGCCTGGGGCGCGAGCACACGTTTGGCCGGCAGCTGGACTTCCGGCGCCTCTTCATCGGCGTCGAACTCGCCCGAAATCACGGCCGCGAAACGCTGGCCGACCTCAGCCTCGGGCAGCGGGGGCGAAGCCTTGCGGGCCGGGGCCTCGGAGGCGGTCGCCTCTTCGGGCAGATCGCCGTCCTGGATCGGCGCGTCGCCGGCTTCGTTCGGCAGGGCCTCGTCGTGTGCTGTGTTGGTCATGTGGGGTTCCCGCTCAGGGCAAAGGGCTCGGCGTCACCGGGTTCGTTGGGCCCCGCGGACGTGGTGTCGGCAAGGGTCTCGGCGGCCGCATCCGACAGCGACAGCTCAGGCGTGGTTTCCTCGGCACCAGGCAGTTCGGCCAGCAGGTCCAGCATGCCGCCGCCGGGCTGGGCCGGGTTTTCCATGAGGGGCAACTGGTCCAGCGAAGCCAGGCCCAGGTCGTCAAGGAAGTGTTTGGTGGTGGCGTAGAGGCCCGGGCGGCCCGGGGCCTCGCGGTGGCCGATGACCTCGATCCAGCCGCGGTCCTCCAGCTGCTTGATGATCAGCGAGCTGATGGTCACACCGCGGATGTCTTCCATGTCCCCGCGGGTCACGGGCTGGCGGTAGGCAATGATGGCCAGGGTCTCCAGCGTGGCGCGTGTGTAGCGCGGCGGCTTTTCGGGGTGCAGGCGGTCCAGATACTCGCGCATCTCGGGCCGGCTCTGAAAACGCCAGCCCGTGGCCACGCAGACCAGCTCGACGCCGCGGCCGGTCCATTCCAGCTGCAGTTCGGCCAGCAGCTGCTTGATCGTGTCCACACCCAGGCTGTCGTCGAACAGCACGCGCAGGTCGCGCAACTGCATGGGCTGCTGGGCACAGATCAGCGCCGTTTCCAGGATACGCTTGG
>CAUPRZ010000041.1:0-10029 GCA_963513855.1 uncultured Hylemonella sp. | reverse complement strand
GTGAATAACCCGCTGTTCCGGAGCCTGTGGCTTCGGGATTACACCCGGTTTCAACCCTGTTCCGCCATGTCCCTGACCTCCGCAGACATCTCGCGCATCGCCAACCTGGCCCGGCTCGAACTCGACCCGGCCGAAAGCGAACGCATGCGCACCCGCATCAACGGCTTTTTCGACATCGTTGAGCAGATGCGCGCCGTCGACACCACAGGCATCGCCCCCCTGGCGCACCCGACCATGGACGCCGTGAGCGGTCAGGCCGCCCTGCGCCTGCGTGCCGACACAGCCACGGAGCCCAACCAACGCGAGGCCAACCAGCAAAGCGCCCCGGCTGTCGAGCGCGGCCTCTTCCTGGTTCCCAAAGTCATTGAATGATGTCTGAATTGCACCAACTCAGCGTGGCCGAGCTGGCCCGCCAGCTGCGCGAAAAGAAGGTCTCGGCCGTCGAGACGGCCCGGCATTTCCTCGGCCGCATGGCCACCCACCAGGATCTGGCCGCCTTTGTCGCCGTGAATGAAGAGACCACCTTGGCCCAGGCCCGCGCGGCCGATGCCGCCCTGGCCACCGGCTCAGCCGGCCCCCTGGCCGGTGTGCCCATCGCGCACAAGGACATCTTCGTCACCAAGGACTTCCCCTCCACCGCCGGCTCGAAGATGCTGACCGGTTACCGCTCGCCCTTCGACGCCACCGTGGTCCGCAAGCTGGCCGAGGCCGGCACCGTGACCCTGGGCAAGCTCAGCTGCGACGAATACGCCATGGGCTCGGCCAACGAAAGCGTGGCCGTGCCCGCCGTGGGCCATGACGCCCCGACCCCGGTGCGCAACCCCTGGGACCAGGCCCGCGTGCCCGGCGGCTCCTCGGGCGGCAGCGCCGCCGCCGTGGCGGCCCGCCTGGCGCCGGCCGCCACGGGCACGGACACGGGTGGCTCCATCCGCCAGCCCGCATCGTTCTGCGGCCTCACGGGCATCAAGCCCACTTACGGTCGCGCCAGCCGTTACGGCATGATTGCCTACGCCTCCAGCCTGGACCAGGCCGGCCCCATGGCCCGCTCGGCCGAAGACTGCGCCCTGCTGCTCTCGGCCCTGTGCGGCCCGGACCTGGACCGCGACTCGACCTCGCTGGACCTGCCGGCGGAGGACTACAGCCGTGGTCTGAACGACAAGCTCGACGGCCTGCGCATCGGCATCCCCAGGGAATTCTTCGGCGCCGGTCTGGCACCCGATGTGCGCGCGGCCATCGATGGCGCGCTCAAGGCATACGAAAAGCTCGGCGCCAAGCTGGTCGACATCTCGCTGCCGCGCACCGAGTTGGCCATCCCGGTCTACTACATCATCGCCCCGGCCGAGGCCAGCTCCAACCTGAGCCGCTTTGATGGCGTGAAGTTCGGCCACCGCGCCGACAAGTACACCGACCTGCTCGACATGTACAAAAAGACCCGCGCCGAAGGTTTCGGTGACGAGGTCAAGCGCCGCATCATGATCGGCACCTATGTGCTGAGCCACGGCTACTACGACGCCTACTACCTGCAGGCGCAGAAGATCCGTCGCATGATTGCCGACGACTTCCAGCAGGCTTTTAAACAATGCGACGTGATCGCCGGCCCCGTGGCGCCCACGGTGGCCTGGAAGCTTGGCGACAAGAGCGAGGACCCGGTGGCGGCCTATCTGGCCGACATTTACACCCTGCCCGGCTCCCTGGCCGGCCTGCCCGGCATGAGCCTGCCCGTGGGTTTTGGCGATGGGAACATGCCCGTGGGCCTGCAACTGATCGGCAACGTCCTGCAGGAAAGCAAGCTGCTCAATGCGGCCCACCGCTACCAGCAGGTGACCGACTTCCACCTCCGCGCACCGGGAGGCTATTGACATGAGCGCCCCCAAACTCGTCCAGGGCTACGAAGTCGTGATCGGCTTCGAGACACATGCCCAGCTCTCCACCGAGAGCAAGATCTTCAGCCGGGCTTCGGTCGCTTTTGGCGCCGAGCCCAACACCCAGGCCTGCGCCGTGGACCTGGCTCTGCCGGGCACGCTGCCCGTGATGAACGTGGGTGCGGTCGAACGCGCCATCCAGCTGGGCCTGGCCATCGGCAGCACCATCGCGCCGCGCAGCATCTTTGCGCGCAAGAACTACTTCTACCCCGACCTGCCCAAGGGCTACCAGATCAGCCAGTTCGAGATCCCTGTGGTCCAGGGCGGTGAAATCAATTTCTACCTCGGCGAGGAAAATAAGACTGTGCGCCTGGTGCGCGCCCACCTTGAGGAAGACGCGGGCAAGTCCCTGCACGAGGACTTCATTGGCCAGAGCGGCATCGACCTCAACCGCGCAGGCACACCGCTGCTGGAGATCGTGACCGAGCCCGACATGCGCTCCAGCGACGAGGCCGTGGCCTACGCCAAGGAACTGCACAAGATCGTGACCTGGATCGGCATCTGCGACGGCAATATGCAGGAAGGCAGCTTCCGCTGCGACGCCAACGTCTCGGTGCGCAAGCCCGGGGCACCGCTGGGCACACGCCGCGAGATCAAGAACCTGAACAGCTTCAAGTTCATGCAGCAGGCCATCGACTACGAGGTGCGCTGGCAGATCGAGCAGATCGAGGACGGCCACGCCATCCAGCAGGCCACCGTGCTCTTCGACCCTGACACGGGCGAAACCCGCGCCATGCGCACCAAGGAAGACGCGGCCGACTACCGTTATTTCCCGGACCCGGATTTGCCGCCGCTGGTGATCTCGGAGCAATGGATCGAGAAAGTTCGTTCACAGATGGACGATCTGCCGCGGAAAGTTGCCGAGCGCTACGTTCGGGACTATGGCCTGTCTGAATACGACGCCTCCGCGCTAACGCAGAGTAGGTCAACAATGATTTACTTCCAGCAGGTGATCTATCAGAACACACCTGTACAGCCCAAGTTGGCTGCCAACTGGATCATGGGCGAGGTTTCGCGCCGCCTCAACGCGGACGAGATCGGCATCGAGCAGGCACCGGTCAGTGCCCCCCAGCTCGCCGCCCTGATCAGCCGCATTGCCGACAACACCATCTCCAACAATGCAGCGCGACAGATCTTCGACGCGCTGTGGAGCGGTGAGGGCAAGGATGTGGACGCCCTCATCGAGGCCAAGGGCCTCAAACAGATGAACGACACCGGTGCGCTGGAAAAGATCGTCGACGAGGTCATCGCCGCCAATGCCGACAACGTGGCGCAGTTCAAGGCGGGCAAGGACAAGGCCTTTAACGCCCTGGTCGGTCAGATCATGAAAGCCAGCAAGGGCAAGGCCAACCCGCAGCAGGTCAACGATCTGCTGCGCAGCAAGCTGGCTTGAAGGAAAGGGCCCGCGCCGACCGGCGCGGGCTCAGTTGGCCGGTGCGCCGATCTGGGCCCAGAGCTGTTGCAGGCGCAGCAGCTCTTCGTCAAAACGTGCGTTCACACGCAACAACTCGGCATCCTGGTCGGTGATGAAACGCTCCTGCACCGTCATGCTTTTTTCGTTGTCGTCCACCAGGCGGCGCAGCGAAGGTGGCACCTTGCTCTGATCCTTGGCGTAGAACTCCAGCTCGGTGTCCAGCTCCTTGCGCTGACGCTGCAACTCCTTGACGCGGTTCATGGCCGCCTGGCGCACCACGGTGACCTGGGTCAGCGCCTCGGAACGTTCCTTGTCATGCACCGAACGGTTGGGGTAACGCACCAGCAGGGCCCGCTCGCGCCGCTTTTCTTCGGTCTGGCGCGCCTGTTCCTCGACTTCCCGGCGCTTCTTGGCCTCCAGCGCAGCGCGCTCGGGGCCGGTCAGGGTGGGCGGGATGATGGCGCGCACGGTGCCGCTGGGATTGAGCAGCTGCTGCTCGCGGTCGGCACATTCGCGGATGGGACGGTCGGAGGTGAGCTTGCGACCCTTGGCGTCGACGCAGGTGTAGATGCCCTGGGTCTGAGCCTGGGCCACCCACGGGGCGGCCAGGCCAACCAGCAGCAAACCCGTCCCGACCATCCCTGCCAAACGCATCATTTCAAAGGTCCTGCACGCCGTAGCGTTGTCGATAAGCGAGCACACGCGCATGCTCGGCGGCTTGGCCAGCCTTGCTGTGCTGCTCCAGATACTGCAGCAAATCGGCCAGTTTCGCAATGGCGGCCACCTGCAGACCCAGGCGATTGCGCACGTACTGGACCGCACTGTAAGGCACATCCTGGCCGTTCTCGGTGGCCATTTCCTGCCGGTCCAGGGCGATCACCACACCATGGGGCGTGGCGCCCGCCGCCTCGATCAGGGCGATGGATTCCCTCGCGGCCGTGCCGGCGGACATGACGTCGTCGACGATGAGCACGCGCCCCTTGAGCGGCGCACCCACCAGGGTGCCGCCCTCGCCGTGGTCCTTGGCTTCCTTCCGGTTGTAGGCGAAAGGAACGTTGCGCCCCTGTCGCGCCAGTTCCACAGCCAGGGCCGCACCCAGGGGGATGCCTTTGTAGGCGGGGCCGAAGATCATGTCGAACTCCATGCCGGACGCGATCAGGCGGCGGGCATAGAATTCGGCCAGACGGCCCAAGCGGGCCCCGTCGTCGAAGAGGCCGGCGTTAAAGAAATAAGGGGACAGACGCCCGGCCTTGGTCTTGAATTCACCAAACCGCAGCACCCCGCATTCCACTGCGAAGGCCACAAAATCCTGGGCCAGGCTGTCCTGCCCGCTCACCACACCGTCCGCCATGGGAAATTCCTTGTTCAAACTCGTCAGCCTCAACCTCAACGGCATCCGTTCAGCCACCAGCAAGGGGCTGGAGGCCTGGATAAGCCAGACCCGGCCCGATTGTATTTGTGTGCAGGAGGTCAAGGCCCAGGCGCCCGATGTGGCGGGCAAGTTCGAGGAACTGGCGGGCCTGAAAGGCCACTTCCAGTTCGCCGAGAAAAAGGGCTACTCGGGCGTGGGCGTCTACACCCGGCACGAACCCAGCGAAGTGGTGATCGGCTTCGACGGCGGCGAGTTCGACGCAGAGGGCCGTTATGTGGAGCTGCGTTTCGACACGCCGCAACGCAAGCTCTCCCTGATCAGCTGCTACTTCCCCAGCGGCTCCTCGGGCGAAGAGCGGCAAACAGCCAAGTACCGTTTTCTCGACCTGATCTACCCGCAGCTGCAGAAGCTGCGCAAACAGCGCGAATTTATCCTCTGCGGCGACGTGAACATCGCGCACAAGGAAATGGACCTCAAGAACTGGAAGGGCAACCTCAAGAACTCGGGTTTCCTGCCCGAGGAACGTGCCTGGATGAGCAAAACGCTGAGCGAAGGCGGTCTGGTCGACGTCTACCGCCAGCTGCAGCCCGACGCGACCGACGCCGCCTACACCTGGTGGAGCAACCGCGGCCAGGCCTATGCCAAGAACGTGGGCTGGCGCATCGACTACCACCTGGCCACACCAGCCCTGGCCGCGCTGGCCCGGACCGAGTCCATCTACAAGGGCGAGAAGTTCAGCGACCACGCGCCGCTGACCATCGCCTACGACGGCCTGCTCTGATGCCGATCAGGGCCGCGCGCGCAGCTTCGCGTGGATGCGTCGTGTGGTACGCCACACGCCCCAGAGCACCAACGGGATCAACACCCCGGTGACGACCTCGACGTTGAGCGGCACCCCCGCAGCCTTCACGGCCTTGACCACGTAAAGCAGCAGACTGACCACGTAATAGGAAATGGCTGCGATGGACAGGCCTTCCACCGTGGTCTGCAAGCGCAGCTGCAGTTCCTGCCCGCGCGTGAGCTTTTCCAGCAGTTGCTGGTTCTGCGCCTCGGTGGCGATGTCCACGCGCGTGCGCAGCAGCGCACTGGTGCGGGCCACGCGCTCGGACAAGGAGCGCAGGCGCTGGGCTGTTGCCACCACCGTGGCCATGGCGGGTGAAAGACGACGCTGCATGAACTCGCCCAGGGTCTGGGTGCCGGACACCGGTTGTTCGCGCAGCTCGGCCAGGCGCTGGGCCACCAGGGTGTCGTAGGCGCGCGTGGCCGAGAAACGGTAGTCGTGCTCCGCCATGGCCCGCTCGATGCGCGCCGCCAGCGCCACCAAGGTGTCGAGCAGCTCCTGTTCGGAGGCGGACTTGTACTCCAGCCGCGCCGTGATGTCAGCCAGCTGCCCCTCCGCCTCGCCCAGCATGGGCCCCAGGCCCTTGGCCACGGGCAGGCCCCGCAGGGCCATGAGGCGGTAGGTTTCGAGCTCCAGCAGGCGCTGCGAGATACGACCCGCGCGGGTCTCGCTCACCTGCGGCGGCGCGATCACGAGCATGCGCTCGAAGCCGCTGTCGCGCAGATGGAAATCCGTCACCGCCCAGGAATGGCCGTTGTTGCCCATGACCGAGGCCACCACCCCGCGCTCGCCGAACCAGCGGCGCGCCTGCGCCATCGTGGCCTCGGGTGTCGTCAGGTCGCCATGCACCATGGCCAGCTTGATGGCCGCGATGGTGCGGCCGGGTATGTCGCGCAGCCAGGCGGGAGCCACCACCAGCTCGCTTGTCAGGTCCGGCTCGCTCGCGCCCAGTGCGGCTTGCGCAGGCAGCGGCTGGACGATGGAGTAACGCGTGAACTCGGTATGGCGCTCCCACTTGACCGTGTAGCCCTCGAAACGCAAACGCAGGAAGTTGCCTTGCAACTGCTCGAGTGTCAGGCCCTGCTGGCCGGGCAGGCGGCGCAGATGCTCGCATTCGCGCTCGCGGCTGATGCTCGCGTTGAGCACGGCCACATAGACCACCAGGGCCGGCAAGCGGATGCGGGCGGGCGGGCGGGCGTGGACCTCGTTGTGCAGCAGGTCGCGTTGTTCATCGTCATCAGGCAACAGGCGGGTGTCGGCTTCTGTCATGGGCACGATTGTGCCGTCATCAAGTGACGGATCACGTTTTTCGGTAGCATGCCGATCTGCCCACCCTGCCCCCCAGCTTTCCGGCCATGCTCCAGTACCTGACCGTCCCCGTCACCGCCTTTGAACAGAACTGCTCCATCGTCTGGTGTGACGACACCATGGAAGCCGCCGTGATCGACCCGGGCGGTGATCTGCCGCGCATCACGGCCGCGGCCGTCCAGTTGGGCGTGCAGCTCAAGGCCATCTGGCTGACCCACGCTCACATCGACCATGCCGGCGGCACGGCCGAACTGGCGCGCCAGCTGGGTCTGGACGAGGCGCAGACGCGCTCGGCCGGCCTGGCCGGTCTGCTGCACGATCTGGGCAAGGCCGCCATGCCCATGGCGGTGCTCAACAAACCCGGCAAGCTGACCGATGCCGAGTTCACCATCATGAAGAGCCACCCGGCCGAGGGCCACCGCATGCTGCAGGCACTGGAGAGCGTGGACCCGATCGCACTTGATGTCTGTCTGAACCACCACGAGAAGACCGATGGCTCGGGTTACCCCAAGGGGCTCAAAAACGGCGAGATCAGCCTGTTTGCCAAGATGGGCGCCGTCTGCGATGTCTACGATGCCATCACCTCCAACCGGCCCTACAAGACGGGCTGGGACCCGGCCGAGTCCCTGCGCAAGATGGCCGAATGGGCCGAGGGCCACTTCGACCACCAGGTCTTCCAGGCCTTCGTCAAGAGCCTGGGCATCTACCCCATCGGTTCCCTGGTGCGCCTGGCTTCGGGGCGCCTGGGCGTGGTGGTGGATCAATCGACCGGATCGCTCACCATGCCCCTGGTCAAGGTTTTCTATTCCACCAAGTCCGAGCTGCGTATCCCGGCCGAAGTGATTGATCTCTCGGCGCCGAATAGCCACGACAAGATTGTGGGTCGGGAAGACCCGGCCAAGTGGAAATTTCCTGACCTCAACGAGCTCTGGTCGGGACTGTCGAACCAGACCAGGTAAGACTAGCGCCGCTGGTACTGCGTGGTGCCGAACATCATTTCACGGGCCTTGTCATCCACCAGGGGTTTGCGCTGGTCGGCCAGAACCTGCACACCGCGCATCACGGCAGGGCGTGTTGCAATGGCATCAAACCATGTCTTGAGACGCGGGTAGTCGGCCCAGTCTATGCCCTGGTTCTGCCAGCTGCGCAGCCAGGGGAAGATGGCGATGTCGGCTATCGTGTAGTCATCGCCCGCGATATAGCGGTGGGTGGTGAGCTGTTTGTCCATCACACCGTAGAGTCGCTTGGTTTCGTTGGTGTAGCGGTTGATCGCGTACTCGATTTTCTCCGGCGCGTAGATGCGGAAGTGGTGCGTCTGGCCCAGCATGGGACCGACACCGCCCATCTGGAACATCAGCCACTGCAGCACCTCGTATTTCGCGCGATCACCTACCGGCAGGAACTTGCCAGTCTTGGCCGCGAGGTAGAGCAGGATGGCGCCGGATTCGAACAGCGAGATCGGCTGGCCGTCCGGGCCTTCAGAGTCCACGAGGGCCGGAATCTTGTTGTTCGGGCTGATCTTCAGGAACTCAGGCTGGAACTGATCCCCCGCACCGATGTTGATCGCATGTACGCGGTAGGGCAGGCCGCATTCCTCCAGCATGATGTGGACCTTGTGGCCGTTGGGCGTGGCCCAGGAATAGACATCGATCATCCGTGGCTCCAATAAAAAAGGGCCGGCATGGGCCGGCCCCGTCATTGTGCTGAATTTTCAGCAACCGCGTGTGATGGGCATTTCTACCGGCTTGGAGGTCAGCCCGTATTTGCCCAGTTCCAGCTTGGCGATGGCGTTGCGGTGCACTTCGTCCGGGCCGTCGGCAAAACGCAGGGTGCGGGCGTGCGCATAGCTGTAGGCCAGGGGGAAGTCCTGGCACATGCCGCCGCCGCCGTGCACCTGCATGGCCCAGTCGATGACCTGGCAGGCCATGCTGGGGGCCACCACCTTGATCATGGCGATCTCGTTCTTGGCGAACTTGTTGCCGGCCACGTCCATCATCCAGGCCGCCTTGAGGGTGAGCAGGCGCGCCATGTCGATCTTGCAACGTGCCTCGGCGATGCGCTCCTGCGTCACGGTCTGCGCGGCGACGGGCTTGCCGAAGGCCACGCGCTCGGAGGCGCGTTTGCACATGTATTCCAGCGCGCGTTCGGCCTGGCCGATCAGGCGCATGCAGTGGTGGATACGACCCGGGCCCAGGCGGCCTTGGGCGATTTCGAAGCCTCGGCCTTCACCGAGCAGGATGTTGGAGGCTGGCACACGCACGTTCTTGAAGTCCACCTCCATGTGGCCGTGCGGTGCGTCGTCGTAACCCAGCACACTCAACGGGCGCAGCACCTTGACGCCCGGTGTGTTGGCCGGCACCAGGATCATGCTCTGCTGCGAGTGACGGGGAGCCTCGGGGTCGGTCTTGCCCATGAGGATGTAGATGGCGCAACGCGGGTCGCCGGCGCCCGAGGTCCACCACTTGCGGCCGTTGATCACATAGTCCTCGCCCTGGCGTTCGATGCGGGTGGCGATGTTGGTGGCGTCGCTCGAGGCCACATCGGGTTCGGTCATGGCGAAGGCCGAACGGATCTTGCCGGCCAGCAGGGGCTGCAGCCATTCCTTGCGGTGCTGCTCATTGCCATAACGCGCGATGGTCTCCATATTGCCGGTGTCGGGTGCCGAGCAGTTGAAGACCTCGCTGGCCCAGTAGACCCGCCCCATGATCTCGGCCAGGGGCGCGTACTCCTGGTTGGTCAGGCCGGCCGCCTGCACGCCGGCGATCTCGGCGCTGTCCTTGGGCAGGAAGAGGTTCCACAGACCCTGCTTCTGGGCCTCGACCTTGAGCTTCTCGATCAGCTGCAGCGGCGTCCAGCGTTTGCCGGCAGCCGTGTTGGCCTCCAACTCATCGTGCATGGCCTGTTCATTGGGGTAGATGTGCGTGTCCATGAACTTCAGCAGGCGGGCCTGGAAGTCCTTGGTTTTGGGGGAGTAGTCGAAGTCCATGGGGTGCTCCTGGGGGTGATGCGTGGTGTCGGTGTTCAGGCCTGCTGGGCAAACTGCCAGGCCATGGCGGCCATGGGGCGCGCGCCGGCGGCGGATTTCTGCGCCTGGGCGCTGGAGGCGGTGCCGTTTTCGA
Source organism: uncultured Hylemonella sp. (assembly GCA_963513855.1). Lineage (GTDB taxonomy): Bacteria > Pseudomonadota > Gammaproteobacteria > Burkholderiales > Burkholderiaceae_C > Hylemonella. Next base: position 53 of record CAUPRZ010000041.1, on the reverse strand, counting down.
CCCGCTTGGCGATGCCTTGCAGGATGGCGGCGATGCGGAACATGTTGTAGGCC
>CAUPRZ010000040.1:0-10063 GCA_963513855.1 uncultured Hylemonella sp. | reverse complement strand
TGGATGCCGAATTCCTGGAAACCCGGTGAATCGATCAGCGCCGTCTGCCGTGTCGTGTCCATCCAGTACCAGCGTGTGCTGGTCGTGGTGTGCTTGCCGGAATTGAGGGCTGTGGAGATCTCGCCAGTCTGGGCCTGGGCGCCGGGTACCAGGCGATTGATCAGCGTGCTCTTGCCTGCGCCCGAGGGGCCCAGTACCAGGGTGGCGCGGTCCTGCAGCTGCGCCTGCAGCGTGACGAGCTCGGCCGGGCTGCCTGTTGCCTTGAGGTTCAGCGGCAGCACCGTGTAGCCCATGCGCAGGTAAGGTGCCAGGCGCACCCAGGCGCGTGCGTGCAACTCGACCAGATCGCTTTTGTTGAGCACGATCAGCGGCGCGATGCGCTCCGCTTCGGCGGCGACGAGGGCGCGCGCGAGCTGGCTTTCGGAAAACTCGGGTTCGGCCGCGATCAGGATCAGCACCTGGTCCAGGTTGGCGGCAAAACTTTTGGTGCGGATCTCGTCCTGGCGGTAAAAGAGGTTGCGCCGTTGCTCCACCTTTTCGATGCTGCCCTCGTCCTCGCTGGCCAGCCAGAGCACACGGTCACCTACGACAGCCTGGTTCTTCTTGCCGCGTGGGTGGCAGATCAGTTGCCGGCCTTCGGGTGTTTCCACCAGCACATGGCGGCCGTGACTGGCCACGACGAGGCCACGGTCCAGTTCAGGCGTTTTGCTCAAGCCGTACCTCGCAGCACGTCCACCTGTGCTGCACATTCGAAGTCGAGGTGGGTGATGCCGCCGGCATCGTGCGTGCGCCAGGCCACCGTGCAATGCCGGTAGCTCACGAGCAGATCGGGGTGGTGGTCGCGTTGCTGGGCCATCCAGGCCACGGCGTTGGCAAAGGCCATGACCTCGGGGTAGCTGCTGAATTCGTAACGCCGGGCGATGGATACATCTACGCCATCACCCTGCAAGGTCCAGCCCGGGTGCTGGGCCAGCTGGCTCACGATCTCGGTCGGGCCCAGGGGGCGGCGAGTGCCCGTGCTCATGCTGTGCCCAGGCGTGCCAGGCGTTGGCTGGCCGGGGGGTGGGAGTAGTAAAAGGCCACGTAGAGCGGGTCCGGCGTCAACGTCGAGGCATTGTCTTCGTAGAGCTTGAGCAGGGCGCGGCTCAGGTCCTGGGCATCGGCTTGCTGGGCCGCATAGGCGTCCGCCTCGAACTCGTGCTGGCGCGAGGACAGGGAGAGCAGGGGGGTGATGAAAAAGCTGAACACCGGAATGACCAGCATGAAAAGCAGCAGGGCCAGTGCGTCATTGGGCATGGCCTGCGTGGTGCTCAATGCGGGCACCAGCAGCTGCAGGCTGGGCGTCACGCCCAGGCCAGTGTAGAACCAGGCTTGCTGCGCCAGCCAGCCCAGCAGGGCGAAGCCGGCCAGGCTCAGTGCAAAGACGCTCACGATGCGTTTGAGGATGTGCTTGTGCTTGAAGTGGCCGAGCTCGTGCGCGAGCACGGCGTCCACTTCGCCGGGGCTGAGCTTGGCCAGCAGGGTGTCGAAAAAGACCACACGTTTGGCGGCGCCGAAGCCCGTGAAGTAGGCATTGGCATGCGCGCTGCGCCGGCTGCCGTCCATCACGTAGAGGCCCTTAGCGGAAAAGCCGCAACGCTGCATGAGCGCGGTCACGCGGGCCTTCAATCCCTCGTCTTCCAGCGGCTGGAACTTGTTGAACAGCGGGGCGATGAAGGTCGGGTAGACGACCAGCAGGAGCAGGTTGAAACCCATCCACACGCCCCAGGCCCAGAGCCACCACAGGCCGCCAGCCGCCCCCATGAGCCAGAGGATGAGCGCGGCAATGGGCAGGCCGATGACCGCGCCCAACAGGCTGGACTTCAGCAGGTCACCCAGCCAGAGCTTCCACGTCATCTTGTTGAAGCCAAAGCGCTGCTCAATCACGAAGGTCTGGTACAGAGACAGGGGCAGCTCGATCAGGCCGCCGATCAGCACAAAACCCGCCAGCAGTGCCAGCTGCTGCCCCATGCCACCGCCGAGCACATGAAGCAGGACCTGGTTCAAGGCGTCGAGCCCGCCCAGCAGGGTCCAGCCCAGCAGCACGGCGGCACCCACGGCGGTTTCAAGCAGGCCGAAACGCACCTTGGTCACGGTGTAGTCGGCAGCCTTCTGGTGTGCGGCCAGGCTGATGGTGCCAGCGAAAGCCGGTGGCACGCTGGCACGGTGCCGTGCCACATGGCGCACCTGGCGCGAGGCCAGCCAGAACTTGGTGAGCAGGCCCAGCAGCAGGACGCTGGCGAACAGGAGGGTCAGGGCCAGACTGGGGTTCAAAGCGGAAACGGAGATCATGGCCGGGGAGTTTAGGCCATCGGCGACAATTGAGGTCATGAGCGAGAACGTTACCCCCCTGAAGAAATCTGATCTGAACCTGGTCTGGCTGGACTGCGAGATGAGCGGTCTGGATCCCGAGAAAGAGCGCATCATCGAGATCGCCGTCATCGTGACCGGCCCCAATCTGGAGCCGCGCATCGAAGGCCCGGTGCTGGTGATTCACCAGGAGGACAGCCTCCTCAACGCCATGGACGCCTGGAACAAGGGGACCCACGGCCGCAGCGGCCTGATCGACAAGGTCAAGGCCTCCACGGTCACCGAAGCCCAGGCCGAGGCCGAGCTGATCGCCTTCCTCTCCAAATACGTGCCCAAGGGCACTTCGCCCATGTGCGGCAACAGCATCGGGCAGGACCGGCGGTTCCTGGTCAAGTACATGCCCAAGCTCGAAGCGTTTTTCCACTACCGCAACATCGATGTCAGCACCTTCAAGGAGCTGGCCAAGCGCTGGAAACCCGAGGTCTACAGCAGCTTCAAGAAGGCGCAGAAACACACGGCCCTGGCCGACGTGAACGAGTCCATCGAAGAGCTGGTGCACTACCGCGAGCACTTTCTCAAGCTGGCCTAAAATGGCGGGATGAGATGTGATTAGGTGAAAACCCTGATCCGTGTCATAATCCGCCTTGCGCCGCAAAACGCGGCGCTTTTCGTGCATCTCCCTTCACTCACCGGATCAGGGTTTTTGAACCCGCAATAGATCCCCGGTACCGGTCCCCACCGGCGCAGGCTTTGTTTGATGGTTGATGTCTTTTAACCATCAGCGAAGCACCCGCAGTCCTTGCGGTGTTCGCGTGTGAGAAAAATCTAAATGACCGACGCTTTTGAAGTGACGGGCGAGTTTGCGCCTGTCGAATCCATTCTTTCCCCTGACACTGCCGTGGCGATCGAGGCCGAAGTGGCCGAAGCCCTGCCCAACGGTTTTGTGCAGCTGGGCCTGGCGCCCGAGCTGGTGCAGGCTGTGGCCGATCTGGGCTACACCCAGCCCACCACCGTGCAGGAACGTGCCATCCCCCTGGCCATGCCTACCGAAGGCCAGGCAGACCGTTACATCGACCTCATGGTCTCCAGCCAGACCGGCAGCGGCAAGACCGCAGCCTTCCTGCTGCCCGTGCTGCACACCCTGCTCCAGCAGCAGGCCCAGGCCGCCGAGCAAGAGCGCGCTGCTTATGAGCGTGCTGCTGCCGAAGCCGCCGCCAAGGGTGAGCCGGCTCCCAAGCGCCCCAAGCGCCAGGACCCGACCAACCCGCGCCATTTCAAGGCCGCTGCTCCCGGCGCCCTGATCGTCTGCCCAACACGCGAACTCGCCCAGCAGGTGGCGCATGACGCTATCGAGCTGGTCAAGCATTGCCGTGGCCTGCGCATCGCCAATGTGGTGGGCGGCATGCCCTACCAACTCCAGATTGCCAAGCTGCAAAACGCCAACCTCGTGGTGGCCACACCCGGCCGCCTGCTGGACCTGCAGCGTTCCATGCAGATCAAGCTGGACCAGGTGCAGTTCCTCGTCGTCGACGAAGCTGACCGCATGCTGGATCTGGGCTTCTCCGACGACCTGGCCGAGCTCAACCAGCTGACCGCCCAGCGCCGCCAGACCATGATGTTCAGCGCCACTTTTGCGCCGCGCATCCAGCAACTGGCCATGCGCGTCATGCACGACAACGGTTCGGGGGTGAAGAAGGTGCAAGTGGATTCCCCGCAGGAAAAACACGCCAACATCAAGCAGACGCTGTTCTGGGCCGACAACGCCCAGCACAAGCGTCAGCTGCTGGACCACTGGCTGCGTGACGCCTCGATCAATCAGGCCATCGTGTTCGCTAGCACCCAGGTGGAGTGCGACGGCCTGGCCAATGACCTGCAACAAGATGGCTTTTCCGCCGTCGCGTTGCACGGCGCCCTGAGCCAGGGCCTGCGCAACCGCCGCCTGATGGCGCTGCGCCAGGGCCAGGTGCAGATTCTGGTGGCCACCGACGTCGCTGCACGCGGCATCGACGTGCCCACTATCACCCACGTCTTCAACTTCGGCCTGCCGATGAAGGCCGAGGACTACACGCACCGCATCGGCCGCACCGGCCGTGCCGGCCGCGATGGCCTGGCCATCACCTTTGCCGAGTTCCGCGACCGTCGCAAGATCTTCGACATCGAGGCCTACAGCAAGCAGCCCATCAAGTCGGAAGTCATTCCCGGCATGGAACCCAAGCAGCGCATGCCCGAATCGCGTCCCGGCTCCAACTTCGGTGGCCGCAACAGCCGTGGGGGCAATGACAACTTCTCGCGCGACCGCAAGTTCGGCGGCGGTGGTGCTCCCCGTGGCGGTTTCGGTGGCGGTAACAGCCGTGGTGGTGATTTTGGCGGAGCCCCCCGCGGCGACTTCGGTGCACCGCGTGGTGATTTCGGCGCCCCCCGTGCTGCTTTCGGCGACCGCAACGCCCGTGGCCCGCATCAGGGTCGTGATGGCGGTGGCTACCGTGGTGGCAATGACGGCGCGCCGGAAGGCCGCAGCTACGAGCGCAAGGGTGGTTTCAACGACCGCTTTGCAGGAGATGGTCGCCGTGAAGGCGGCGCCCCGCGCGGTGATTTCGCCCCGCGCAAGCCTGCGTTTGCCAAGCCCGGCGCCGGTACCGGCAAGGTCTTTGTGCCGCGTGACGCCAAGCGCGCGCCGCGTCCGGCCCGCTGATTCAGCCCGGCCTGCACATCAACCCGCCCGTAGCGATGCCGGCGGGTTTTTTCATTCCAGCTGCAGGCTGCTGCCCTTGACGACCAGGCGTTTGCCTTCAGGCGCGATGAGCCAAGCGCGTGCGGCTTCGGGCTCCAGGCCGTAGGTCAGGCTGACGCTGCGGGTGCCTGTGTGGCCCCGGCCGTGGCCGCTGACTTCGGACAGCGCAAGATAGGGCAGCCGGGCCTGGCTGCCGTCGCTGCAGTTGAGGCTGACCGTGCCGCCGGTATGGCTGGTGTAGTGCATGCGGCCCATGCAGCTCAGCACGGGCTCACCTTCGCCGTGCAGTTGCACGGTGGCGCTGCGGTCGGTGTAGAGCAGGACCTCCCCCGTCAGCACACGTTCGCCCACGACGGCCAGGGCCGGCGCCGGGCTGGCGAAGGCGCGCATGGTGGCGTCGTGGAGCGCGGCGCAGCCGCTCAGGGCCAACACCCCTGCAAGCAGCAGGGGAACCGTGCAAAAGTTGGGAGTTTTCATGATGCGTGCATCATAGAATAGCCCGCAGCGGGCAACAGACCCGCATGGATACCGAAGGACCTGACGTCGTATGGACAATGAAACCACCATGCCTGGGCTGCTGACTTTGCCCGGGACGCTGGATAGCGAACGCTCGCAACCCAAGGCGGGTCGCGCGCTACTCTACAAGCTGATTTTTGCCGCCGCCTTGCTCACCCTTGGCCTGGTCTTCTGGCTGCATTGAGCCGACGGTGCCCCTCAGGCCACCGGTCGTCTATTTCTTCAACAGATCACTGAGCGTACGCGCGATCACGCAGGTGGCGCGTTGCAGGTCGGCCAGCACGATGTGCTCGTCGGCGCGCTTGGCATTGCTCTCGCGCACCGTGCGCGGTCCGGCGCCGTAGATCACGCCGGGGATGCCTTGTTCGCCGTACAGGCGCACATCGGTGTAAAGCGGCGTGCCCAGGGCGGGCACGGGCTCGCCAAAAACTTCCTGCGCATGTTTTTGCAGGGCCTGCACCAGCGGCCGGTTGCCCGGCAGGGGCTTGAGCGCGTGCGCCAGCAGCATGCGGCGGACCTCCACCTGCAGGGCCTTGCCGCCGCGCGGCGGGGCGAAGCTCTTCATCGCTTCGGCGATGGTGAGTCTTAGCGCGGCTTCCACTTCGGCCGGGTTCTCCTCGGGGATCATGCGGCGGTCGAGCTTGAACACCACCTTGCCTGGCACGACGTTGGTGTTGGTGCCACCCTGGATCAGCCCCACGTTGAGGTAGGGGTGGGTGATGCCTTCGACACTGGAACGCACCTTGAGGTAATCGGCATTCAACTGATAGAGGGCGTTGAGGATGTGGGTCGCGCCCTGCAGCGCGTCGATGCCGCTGTCGGGGATGGCGGCGTGGGCCATGTCGCCCTGCACGGTCACTTCCAGCTGCAGGCAGCCGTTGTGTGCCGTGACCACCTGGTAGCTGAAGCCGGCCGCGATCATCAGGTCGGGCTTGGTCAGGCCTTGCTTGAGCAGCCAGCCCGGGCCGAGGTCGCCGCCGAATTCCTCGTCATAGGTGAAATGCAGTTCGATGCAGCCCTGGCTGGGTTTGGCCACGGCTTCAAGCGCACGCACCGCGTGGGTGAAGCTGGCGAAGTCGCTTTTGCTCACGGCCGTGGCGCGGCCGTACATCTTGCCGTCGACGATTTCGCCGCCATAGGGGTCGTGGGTCCAGCCCTCGCCCGGGGGGACCACGTCGCCGTGGGCGTTGAGGGCGATGGTTGGGCCACCGGCACCGTAACGGCGGCGCACGATGAGGTTGGTCAGGCTTTCCAGTCCCGCTGCTTTGACTTCCGCCGCGGGCACGGGGTGGGCTTCCACTTCCCAGCCCCAGGCGCGCAGCAGCTCGCCCGTGCGTTCGGCATGCGGCGCGTTGTTGCCAGGGGGCGTGTCGGTGGGTACGCGCACCAGCTGCTGCAGGAAGGTGGTTTCTTCGCTGAAGTGGTCGGCTATCCACTGGTCGAGGGCGGCGTAGGTCTTGTTGCTCATGTGCTGCTCAGGGTCAGGTCGCAGTGCCGGCCGTGGCCAGCTCTTGCAGAAGATGCTGGAAGGCGCGCACCGCGAGGTCCATGTCCTCGCTGGTGCTCGATTCGAGCGGGTTGTGGCTGATGCCGCCGTTTTCGCCGCGTACAAAAAGCATGGCCTGGGGCAAAACTTCATGCAACTTCATGGCGTCGTGCCCGGCGCCGCTGGGCAGGCGGAACACGGGCAGGCCCAGGGCGGCCACGACGGCTTCCCAGCGCGCCTGCCAAGCCGGGGCGCTGGGGGCGGCGCTGGCGCGCATGGTTTCTTCCAGGCTGTACAACACGCCACGGCGTGCGCAGATGGATTCGAGCCCGCTGCGCACATCGGCCAGCAGGGCGTCACGGATGGTGTTGTCGGTGGCGCGCAGGTCCAGGCTGAACTTGCAGCGGCCGGGCACGACGTTGATGGAGCCGCTGGGGACTTCCAGCATGCCCACCGTGCCCACGCTGCCGGGGTGGCGGCGCGCGGCCTGTTCCACGTGCAGGATGAGCTCGGCCACGGCGGCGGCGGCATCGGCGCGCAGGTCCATAGGCGTGGTGCCCGCATGGCTGGCCACACCGCGCACCTCGCCGACCAGGCGCACGCTGCCGTTGATGGAGGTGACCACGCCCAGGGGGATCTGCGCCTCGGTGAGCACGGGGCCCTGTTCGATATGGACTTCGACAAAACCCAGATACTTTGCCGGGTCACGCTTCAGCGCCGTGATGGCGTCCAGCGTGGCGGGCAGGCCCGCGGCCAACATGGCGGCGCGCATGGTGATGCCATCCGCGTCGGTCTGGTCCAGCCAGGCCGGATTGAAGTCACCACGCAGCGCGCCCGAGCCCAGGAAGGTGGCCTTGTAGCGCTGGCCTTCTTCTTCGGCAAAACCCACGATTTCGAAGGCGTAGGGCAGGCGGCGGTTCTGCGCCTTGAGTTCACGCACGCAGGCCAGGGGCACGTAGATGCCCAGGCGGCCGTCGTACTTGCCGCCATTGCGCACGGTGTCGTAGTGGCTGCCCGTGAGCAGGGTGCGCGCGCCGGCTGCATCGGGTCCTGCGGCTTCGTAGCGGCCCACCACATTGCCCACGGCGTCGATGTGCACGCTGTCGCAGCCCACCTCGCGCATGGTCTGCGCGATGGACGCAGCGCAGGCGCGGTGTGCATCGGTGAGGTAGGTCACGGTCAGTTCGCCGCGCTCAGCGTAAGTAGGCTCGTTGTGCGTGGCCAGGCTTTCCTGCCAGTCCCAGACGAGGTCACCGAGCAGCGGCTGCACACCAAACTTGTCGTTGAGCCGGATCTCGGCGATGCGGTGGATGTTGCGTATGCACTCGGCACGCTCGGCGTCCGGCGTGCCGTGCAGGCGGCGCTCAAAGGCTGCGATGATCTGGTGGCGGTTGAAACCGGTGCCGCGCGGCCCGCGCACGGCCAGGATAAAGGGCCAGCCGTAACGGGCCTTGTAATCCGTGTTGAGCTGCTGGATGTGCGCGAATTCCTCGGGCGTGCAGTGCGTGAGGCCGGCGGTGCTTTGTTCGTTGGTGGATTCTGCCGTCAGTGTCTTGGCCACCATGGCCTTGCCCGCGAGTTCGGGGTGGGCGCGGATCAGTGCGAGTTGCGGTTCGGTGCCGGCCTCGGCGAGCACACGGATGCAGGCCTGTTTGAGCGCGGCGATGCTCTTGAAGGGGCGCTGTTGCAGGGCCTGCTCAACGATCCAGGGCGAATGTTCGTACAGGCCGTCGAGCAGTTGCGCCGCCTCGGTCAGGGGCGCGGCGTTGAGCTGGTCCAGTGTGATGGGCATGGCGGGCTCGTTTCCGAATCTCAGGCCGGGCAGGGATGGGTGGCACGCCAGTGGCGCGCGATGTCGACGCGACGCGTGACCCAGACGCCGGCTTGGCCCTGGATGTAGTCCAGGAAACGCTGCAGCGCGACGATACGCCCCGGGCGGCCCAGCAGGCGGCAGTGCATGCCGATGCTTAGCATCTTGGGGCGGTCCAGGCCTTGCGGATCCCCCTCGGCATAAAGCGCGTCGAAGCTGTCCTTCATGTACTGGTAGAAGGGATCGGCGTGCGAGTAGCCCTGGGGCAGGGAGAAGCGCATGTCATTGACGTCCAGCGTGTAGGGCACGATGAGCTGGTGGGCGTCGCTGCCGTCGCTCTTGCGCACCTTCATCCAGAAGGGCAGGTCGTCGCCGTAGTAGTCGCTGTCGTATTCAAAGCCGCCGTAGTCTGCGACCAGGCGGCGTGTGTTGGGGCTGTCGCGGCCGGTGTACCAGCCCAGAGCGCGTTCACCCGTGAGCTTCTGGAGGATCTCCATGGCCTCGGCCATGTGGGCGCGCTCTATCGCCTCGTCGAGGTTCTGGTAGTGGATCCACTTGAGGCCGTGGCAGGCGATCTCGTGGCCAAGTTCGGTGAAGGCGGCGCAGACTTCGGGGGAACGCTGCAAGGCGGTGGCGACACCAAAGACGGTCAGCGGCAGGCCGCGCTGTTCGAACTCGCGCAGCAGGCGCCAGACACCCTGGCGCGAGCCGTATTCGTAGATGCCTTCCATGCTGATGTGCCGCCCTGGGAAGGCCGCGGGGTTGAACATCTCGGAGAGAAAGGTCTCGGAGGCGGCGTCGCCATGCAGCACGCTGTTCTCGCCGCCCTCTTCGTAATTGAGCACGAACTGAACGGCGATGCGTGCGCCGCCGGGCCAGCGGGCGTGCGGCGGCTTGCGGCCGTAACCGATCAGGTCGCGCGGGTAGGGGGCGGTGCTGTCGTAGATCATGCGAGAGCCAATGAGATGTCGCTGGTTGGCGGCTGGCGGTCGAAAGTGAGGTTGGCCATGACGTTGCTCAGGTGTTCGTCCATCAGGCGCACGGCAAGGGCTTCGTCCTTGGCGGCCACGGCTTTGACGAGTTCGACGTGTTCTTCGTTGGAGTGTTCGGCCGCGCTCTTGGACTGGTAGACCAGGGTGATCAGTGCGCAGCGCGAGATCAGCTCTTCCAG
>CAUPRZ010000039.1:0-10498 GCA_963513855.1 uncultured Hylemonella sp. | reverse complement strand
GCGAGCAGACCATCGCCACCGACCAGGACAATGCGCTCATCCTGCCCGATGACATCACGCCGGCCCAGCGCGAGGCGGTGCTGGCCTTTGCGCGTGACGTCAATGAGGCCCTGGACGCCTGTGGTTACCCTCTGTGCAAGGGCGGCATCATGGCGGGCAACCCGGCCTGCTGCCTGACCCTGCGTGAATGGCGTGAGCGCTTTTCGCAGTGGATCGAACACGGGGCCCCGCAGGACCTGCTCAACGCCAGCATCTATTTCGACTTCCGGCCCCTGGCCGGCCATCTGGAGCTGGCGCAGACCCTGCGTGCCGAGGTCAACCTCGCGGCCAGCCGGGTGCCGCGTTTCCTCAAGCAGATGGCGCTGAATGCGCTCACGCGCGCGTCACCGCTGAGCTGGGTGGGCGGTATCGCGGCTGACGAGGAGGGGCGTATTGACCTCAAGCTGCAGGGCACGGCACTTTTCGTCGACGCCGCCCGTCTTTACGCCTTGTCCCAGGGCCTCAACACCACCTCCACCCGCGAGCGCCTGGAGGCCGTGGGCCCGGTGCTGGGCGTGACGGCGGCCGAATACGAGGCCTGGGTGCGGGGCTTCGAGTTCCTGCAGATGCTGCGCCTGCAGATCCAGCTGGAGGGGACCGCCTCGGGGGAGCAGCCCAACCACATCGTGATTGACCGCCTCAACGACATCGACCGCCGCATCCTCAAGGAAACCTTCCGCGTGGCGCGTTCCCTGCAGCAACGTATCCAGCTGGACTACGAACGATGAGCCTGCTGGACTGGTGGCCTGGCGCCCGAACACGGCGGACCGTGAACGAAAGCCGCTGGGTGATGCTGGACGTGGAGACCAGCGGCCTGGATCCGCAGCGTGACCGCCTGCTGGCCATCGCGGCCATCGCCTTGCGCGTGGACTGGGTGCAGGGGCGCCTGAGCGTGGATCTGGGCGACAGCTTCGAGGTGGTGTTGCGCCAGGAGCAGGTGACCGAGGCTAAGGACAACATCCTGCTGCACGGCATCGGTGTGCAGCGCCAGCGCGAAGGCGTGGCGCCGGTGCAGGCGCTGGAGGCCTTTGCCGGTTTTGTCGGGGACTCGCCCCTGCTGGCCTTTCATGCGGCTTTCGACCAGACCCTGATCGCGCGGCACATGAAACAGAACCTGGGCCGTGGCCTGCCCAATCCCTGGGTGGACATCGAGCAGCTGTGCGCCGTCACCCATGAGAAGGTGCGGGCCCGTTCCCTGGACGAGTGGATGCAGCATTTCGGCATCGTCTGCGCGGTGCGCCACCAGGCCGCCGCCGACACCCTGGCCGAATGCGAGCTGCTGCTGCGCATCTGGCCCCGGCTGGCGGCCCAGTGCGGTCGCTGGGCCGACGTGGAGCGCCTGGCGGCCCAGCAGCGCTGGATCGCCCGGGCTTGAACCGGGCCGGGGGAGGGGTGGGCCACGGGATGGCCGGATCAGCTATAATGCCGGGTTCCCGCCTTGCCGCACCCCAGTTGACGCCGGGGGCGGCTCTCACCATGCTGCCGCGTAGCCTTTGTGCCTAGCGGCGGCGATCCACAAGGAGTTATCGATGCGTCATTACGAAATCGTCCTCATGATCCATCCGGATCAGAGCGAGCAGGTCCCCGCCATGCTCGAGCGCTACAAGGGCATGATCACGGCCGGCAACGGCAAGATCCACCGCGTTGAAGACTGGGGCCGCCGTCAACTGGTCTACATGATCAACAAGCTGGCCAAGGCCCATTACCTGTGCATCAACATCGAAGCCGACCAGGCTGTGATGGCTGAACTGGAGCATGCCTTCAAGTTCAACGACGCCGTGCTGCGTCACCTGACGGTTCTGAAGAAGAAGGCCGACACCGGTCCGTCTTCCATGATGAAGACCGTCGAGCGTGAAGACGCCCGCAAGGCCCAGCAGGCTGAGTTCCAGGCCTGATCGTTAGCGAGGAGTGAACCCCGGCGCCAACCAGCTCATCCTGACGGCCGTGATCGTGGAGCTTTCGGGCACGCGTTACACCCCGGCCGGTCTGCCCGCCCTGGACCTGCGACTCGATCACGAGTCCAGATCGGAAGAAGCGGGACAGGAGAGGCAGGTGAAGGCCAACGTCAAGGCAGTTGCCTTTGGCGCCCTGGCCGAGCGGCTTGTGAAACAGGCCATCGGCAGCAGCTGGAAGTTCAAGGGCTTTGTCGCCACTCCCCGCAACGGCAAGAACCTGGTGTTCCATATTCAAGAGTTCAGTCAAGATTAAACAGGAGGCCCCATGGCCACGTTCAAGAAATTCAACAAGGACAAGCGTCCCAAGCGCAACACCCAATCGCTGCTGTTCAAGCGCAAGCGCTTCTGCCGCTTCACCGTCGCTGGCGTCGAAGAGATCGACTACAAGGACATCGACACCCTGCGTGACTTTGTCGCCGAAAACGGCAAGATCATCCCGGCCCGCCTGACCGGCACCCGTGCGATCTACCAGCGCCAGCTGAACACCGCCATCAAGCGCGCGCGTTTCCTGGCCATGCTGCCCTACAGCGACCAGCACCGCATCTAAGGAAGAACAGACCATGCAAATCATTCTGCTCGACAAGGTCGTGAACCTCGGCAACCTCGGCGAAATCGTCAAGGTGAAAGACGGCTACGCCCGCAACTTCCTGATCCCCTCCGGCCGTGCCCGTCGCGCCACCGAAGCGGCCAAAAAAGACTTCGAAGCCCGCCGTGCCGAGCTCGAGAAGGTTGCCGCTGCAAAGCTGGCCGTAGCCCAAGCCCTGGGTGAGAAGCTGGCTGGCACCACGCTCAAGCTGACCCAGAAGGCCGGCGTGGACGGTCGCCTGTTCGGTTCCGTCACCAACTTTGACATCGCCGAAGAGCTGGTCAAGACCGGTTACCAGGTGAGCAAGGCCGCCGTGCGCATGCCCAACGGCCCGATCAAGATGGTCGGCGACAGCAACGTCAGCGTGGCCCTGCACACCGACGTGGTGGTCGAGATCAACGTCTCGGTCTACGGCGAAACCGCCTGATCGTCGCGTTCATCTGAAAAGCCGCCGGGGTGCGAGCCCGGGCGGCTTTTTCTTTGCCTGCGCCGGACTTGTCCCGGTTAACCCACAGCCTGTCCACTGATCTCCACAGGCTTGTCCACAGCCTTTCATTTGATAGCGCCACAGGGGCAGCGTACCATCGGGAATCACGAGGAAACAAGATCGCATGTCAGCCGTATTGACCGCCGTAGACGACAGCTTCGGCCCGGACCGCCAGATCGCGCAGCTGCGCGTCCCTCCCCATTCCATAGAAGCCGAATCCAGCGTGCTGGGCGGTCTGTTGCTGGACAACGGCGCCTGGGACCGCGTGGGTGACCTGCTGAGCGATGGTGATTTCTACCGCTACGAGCACCGCCTGATCTACGCCGCCATGAGCACCCTGATCAACGGCAGCCGACCGGCCGACGTGATCACGGTCTTTGAGCATCTGCAGAACCTGGGCAAGGCAGAGGAAACCGGCGGTCTGGCCTATCTGAATGCCCTGGCGCAGTACGTGCCCAGCGCCGGCAATATCCGCCGTTACGCCGAGATCGTGCGCGAGCGTGCCATCCTGCGCAAGCTGGTCGCCGCCAGCGACGAGATCGCCACCAACGCTTTCAACCCCCAGGGACGGCCGGTGGCGCAGATCCTGGACGAGTCCGAGCAGAAGATCTTCAACATCGGCGAAGAGGGTTCGCGCATGAAGCGCGGCTTCCAGTCCATGGACACCCTGGTGGTGGACCTGCTGGACCGTGTGCAGGAGATGGCGGACAACCCCAACGACATCACGGGCGTGCCCACCGGTTTCTACGACCTGGACCGCATGACCTCGGGCCTGCAGCCGGGCGATATGGTGGTGCTGGCGGCGCGCCCTTCCATGGGCAAGACGGCCTTCGCCATCAACATCGCCGAACACGTGGCGCTCAATGAAGGTTTGCCCGTGGCCGTGTTCTCCATGGAAATGGGCGCGGCCCAGCTGGCCGTGCGTATCGTGGGTTCCATCGGTCGCATCGACCAGGGCCATCTGCGCACCGGCAAGCTGACCGATGAGGAATGGCCGCGCCTGACCGAAGCCATCGAGAAGCTGCGCACCATCTCCCTGCACATCGACGAAACGGCCGGTCTGACCGCCAGTGAGCTGCGCGCCAATGCACGCCGTCTGGCACGCCAGTGCGGCAAGCTTGGCCTCATCGTGGTGGACTACCTGCAGCTCATGAGCGGCTCGAGTGGTGATAACGAGAACCGCGCCACCGAGCTGGGCGAGATCTCCCGCGGCATGAAGATGCTGGCCAAGGAACTGGGTTGCCCCCTGATTGCGCTGTCGCAGCTGAACCGCAGCGTGGAGACCCGGCCCGACAAGCGGCCCATGATGAGCGACTTGCGTGAGTCCGGCGCCATCGAGCAGGACGCCGACATCATCATGTTCATCTACCGCGACGAGTACTACACCAAGGACGCCTGCAAGGAGCCCGGGGTGGCCGAGATCATCATCGCCAAGCAGCGTAACGGCCCGACCGGGGTGGTCAAGCTGGCCTTCCTCAACAAGCTGACGCGGTTCGAGAACCTGGCGGCGGGGTACAGCAACGGCGATTTCTGAGTCGCGGTGGTAAAAAGAAAAGGGGCCCTCGGGCCCCTTTTCCATGGCGCATTCAAAATGCTGCTCAGAGCACCTCGCTGGCAAAGTCTGCCAGCCGTGAGCGCTCCCCGCGCGCCAGCGTGATGTGACCGCCGTGCGGCCAGCCCTTGAACTTGTCGACCGCGAAGGTCAGGCCCGAAGAGCCTTCGGTCAGGTAGGGCGTGTCGATCTGCGCCAGGTTGCCCATGCAGATGATCTTGGTGCCGGGGCCGGCGCGGGTGATCAGCGTTTTCATCTGCTTGGGCGTCAGGTTCTGCGCCTCGTCGATGATGACGTACTTGCTCATGAAGGTGCGCCCGCGCATGAAGTTCATGCTCTTGATCTTGATGCGGCTGCGGATCAGCTCGCTGGTGGCCGCACGCCCCCATTCACCGGCGCCCGTGTCGGTCTTGGACAGCACTTCGAGGTTGTCGTCCAGCGCGCCCATCCAGGGGCCCATCTTTTCCTCTTCCGTGCCGGGCAGGAAACCGATGTCCTCGCCCACGCTGACCGTGGCGCGCGTGACGATGATCTCGGTGTAGCGCCGGTCGTCCAGCACCTGGGTCAGGCCGGCGGCCAGGGCCATCAGGGTCTTGCCGGTGCCGGCGGTGCCGGTCAGGGTGACGAAGTCCACCTCCGGGTCCATGAGCAGGTTCATGGCGAAGTTCTGCTCGCGGTTGCGCGTGGCAATACCCCACACCGCGTGTTTGAGGTGGGTGTAGTCCTTGAGCGTCTTGAGCACGGCGCTTTTGCCCCGGATCTCGGTGACGCGGGCGTAGAAGTTGGGCTCCCCGGGGGCCTCGAAGTAGACGAACTGGTTGATCATCAGGCTGGGCACGACCGGTCCCGTGATGCGGTAGAAGGTGTGCGGACCCTGCTGCCAGCTCTCTACGCTCTGGCCCTCGGTGGTCCAGAAGTCGGGCGGCAGCGCGAGCGAGCCGGAGTAGAGCAGGTCACCGTCGTCCAGCGTCTTGTCGTTCTGGTAGTCGTCGGTGGCCAGACTCAGGGCGCGTGCCTTGACGCGCATATTGATGTCCTTGGACACCAGCACCACTTCCCGCGGGGCGTACTGCACGCGCAGCGCCTCCACCACGCCCAGGATCTGGTTGTCGGCCTTGCCCTGGGGCAGGCTGGTGGGCAGCTTGTAGTCCAGCGGCTGGGTCTGGAAAAAGAGCTTGCCGCCGGCCTCGCGGTGGCCCGTGGTGTCGAGCTTGAGTCCGGTGGTGATGTCGGCGCCCTGGGCGCCGGCCAAGGCGTCCAGCGTGCGGCTGGTCTGGCGCGCGTTGCGGGCGACCTCGGTCATGCCCTTTTTATGACCGTCGAGCTCTTCGAGCACGATCATGGGCAGGAAGATGTCGTGTTCCTCAAAGCGGAACAGGCACATGGGGTCGTGCAGCAGCACATTGGTGTCGAGCACAAAAAGCTTGCTCGGGCCCGTGGGCGTGGTCTTTTTGGGGCGGACCTTGTTCTGGGGCCGGTCGACCGTGGGCGCCGACCGGGCCGGTTCCGGGCGCAGGGCACGCACCGGCGCGACGGGCGCCAGGGCCTCGACGCCCAAGCCGCTGCCGTGCTCGAACATGTCACGGGCCTGGGGTTTGTCGTCGGGGGAGTCCCGGCTGTCGTCGAAGACAGCCGTTGCCTTGCGGCCGGTGCGGGCTTTGCCGCGGGCCGGGGCTTCAAAGGCTTCAGGGGAGAGCAGGGCAGCGCGCTTGGTGGGGGCAGGAGGCAGGGGCATGGGGCGTGGAACTCAACAGAAGTGGAGAGGCTGCCGGTCGGAAAACAAAAAAGCCGCCCGGTAAACCTGGGCGGCTTCTTTCGCTGGGTGCGGTTGTAATCCTCAACGGCATGAATTCATTATGCATGAGCCGTTTGAAAGCAAATCCTGCTGTTGCTCAAAAGCATCAGCAGGGCGCACAGGCCCCGGGATCAGGCGGCAGCTGCGGCGGCAGCCTTTTTCAGGGCCTTGGCCGCCTTGAGGACTTCGTCCACATGGCCGGGCACCTTGAGGCCGCGCCATTCCTGCTTGAGGATGCCGTCGGCGCCGATCAGGAAGGTGCTGCGCTCGATGCCTTTGACCTTCTTGCCGTACATGATCTTGTTCTTGACCACGCCGAACATGTGGCACATCTTCTCTTCGGTGTCGGCGATCAGTTCGAAGGGCAGCTCGAGCTTGGTCTTGAACTCGTCGTGCGACTTCATGTTGTCGCGCGAGACGCCGAAGACGGCGGTGCCGGCCTTGACGAAGTCCTTGTACTTGTCACGGAACTGCATGGCTTCCGTGGTGCAACCCGGCGTGTTGTCCTTGGGGTAGAAGTACAGGACCAGCGTCTGTCCGAGATGAGAGGTGTTGGAAACCTTGAGGCCACCAGTGGCGTTGGCTTCGAATTCCGGGATAGGTTTGTTGACAACAATCGCCATAGGACTCTGATCTTTTGTGACAGCAGCTGTCGTGGGAGAAGGTCGGGTGGAAGCCGTGACAGCTCGGTTTGACGCCCGACACAAGACCGTGATTTTACTCCGAAAACCTTGTCCCTCCCGCCTTCGCGGGCTAGGGGCTTTCCAGCAGTAGTGCGGCTACCACATGACGGCCTTCCCCGGCCAGGATGTTGTAGGTGCGGCAGGCCGCCGCCGTGTCCATGGTTTCCAGGCCGATGCCCTGTGCCACCAGGGCCTGCAGCCATTCGGGCCGCGGAAAGCGCAGGCGCGCGCCACTGCCAAAGATCACCAGTTCGGGGCGCAGGGCTGCCAGCGGGGCGAAGTGCGCACCCGTGAGCTGATCGTAGTGGCTGCAGTCCCAGACCTGGCGTTCGCCGCGTGAACTGATGACCAGGCTGGTGCTGAATTTTTCGGCATCCACTGCAATCCAGCCCGGGCCATAGCCCCGGATGGTCTGGACGGGTGATTTGTCGGGCTGGAGTTTCATGGACTGCGTCGGTTCTGTGGTCAAATTATAGGTTTCGCCTCGTCTAAAGGATGGCCTCTGTCGGCCATCCAGCGCATCCTGGAGGGACTTTGAAGACCATACGCAAATCGGACAAGCTGGCCAACGTCTGCTACGACATCCGCGGCCCCATCATGGAGCGGGCCAAGCAGATGGAGGAAGAGGGCCACAGCATCATCAAGCTCAACATCGGCAATCTGGCCGTGTTCGGCTTTGATTCGCCTGAGGAAATCCGGCAGGACATGATCCGCAACCTGCCCAATGCGGCGGCGTATTCCGACAGCAAGGGCATCTTTGTCGCGCGCAAGGCGGTGATGCAGTACACCCAGGAGCAGGGCATCAAGGGCGTGGCGCTGGACGACATCTACCTGGGCAACGGCGCCAGCGAGCTGATCGTCATGGCCACCAACGGCCTGCTCAACGATGGCGACGAGATGCTGCTGCCCGCCCCTGACTATCCCCTGTGGACGGCGGCGGTCAGCCTCTCGGGCGGCAAGCCTGTGCACTACCTGTGTGACGAGGCCAACGGCTGGATGCCCAATCTGGCCGACATCCGCGCCAAGATCACCCCGCGTACCAAGGGCATCGTGGTCATCAACCCGAACAACCCGACCGGTGCGATGTATTCGGACGAACTGCTCTTAGGCATCGTCGAGATCGCGCGCGAGCACAAGCTGGTCATCATGGCCGACGAGGTCTACGACAAGGTGCTCTACGACGGCGTCAAGCACACCGCGCTGGGCAGCCTGTCGGACGACGTGCTCACGCTGACCTTCAACTCCCTGTCCAAGAGCTACCGTTCCTGCGGTTACCGTGCCGGCTGGCTGGTGGTCTCGGGCGACAAGAAGCCGGCCAGGGACTACATCGAGGGGCTCAATATGCTGTCCTCGATGCGCCTGTGTGCCAACGTGCCGGGGCAATCGGCCATCCAGACCGCGCTGGGTGGTTACCAGACCATCAACGACCTGGTGAACGAGGGCGGTCGCCTGCGCCGCCAGCGCGACATCGCCTACGAGCTGATCACCGCCATCCCCGGAGTCAGCTGCGTCAAGCCGCGAGCGGCCCTGTACATGTTCCCCCGGCTCGATCCCGCGATCTACCCGATCGAGGATGACAAGCAGTTCATCCTGGAGCTGCTGGAGGAGACACGCGTACTGCTGGTGCAGGGCTCGGGTTTCAACTACCCGGACAACCAGCACTTCCGCATTGTTTTCCTGCCGCACGAGGATGATCTGCGCGAGGCCATCGGCCGTGTCGCCCGGTTCCTTGAGAGTTATCGCAAGCGTCACGCGCGCGCCTGAAGTTTTGAACAAAGGGCCCACGAGGCCCCGGACAGAAAAAAGATGAAAGCTATCCAAGTAGGCCTGTTGGGCATCGGCACTGTCGGCTCGGGCACGTACAACGTGCTCCAGCGCAACCAGGAAGAAATCAAGCGCCGCGCCGGCCGCGGCATCGAAATCACCATGGTGGCCGACCTGGACGTGGCACGCGCCCAGTCCCTCGTGGGCCCGAACGTCAAGGTGGTGAACGACGCGCGCGCCATCATCGCCAACCCCGAGATCGACATCGTCATCGAACTCATCGGCGGCTACGGCATCGCCAAGCAGCTGGTGCTCGAAGCCATCGCGGCCGGCAAGCATGTGGTCACCGCCAACAAGGCCCTGCTGGCCGTGCACGGCACCGAGATTTTTGCGGCGGCTTCTGCCAAGGGTGTGATGGTGGCTTTCGAGGCAGCGGTCGCCGGTGGCATCCCCATCATCAAGGCCCTGCGCGAAGGCCTCACGGCCAACCGCATCCAGTGGATTGCCGGCATCATCAACGGCACGACCAACTTCATCCTGTCCGAGATGCGCGACAAGGGCCTGGACTTCGACGTGGTTCTCAAGGAAGCGCAGCGCCTGGGTTACGCCGAAGCCGACCCCACCTTCGACATCGAAGGTGTGGACGCCGGTCACAAGGTCACCCTGATGTCGGCCATTGCCTATGGCATTCCGGTGCAGTTCGACAAGGCCCATGTGGAAGGCATCACCAAACTCGGTGCGGCCGACATCAAGTACGCCGAACAACTGGGCTACCGCATCAAGCTGCTGGGCATCACCAAACGCACGGCCAAAGGCATCGAGCTGCGTGTGCACCCCAGCCTGGTGCCCAGCAAACGCCTGCTGGCCAATGTGGAAGGCGCCATGAACGCCGTGGTGGTCAACGGCGATGCCGTGGGTACCACGCTCTATTACGGCAAGGGTGCGGGCTCCGAGCCCACGGCCAGCGCCGTGGTGGCCGACCTGGTGGACATCGCCCGCCTACACACCGCCGACCCGCTGCACCGTGTGCCCCACCTCGCCTTCCAGCCCAATGCCATGAGCAATCTGCCCGTGCTGCCCATGAGCGAGGTGGTGACCAGTTATTACCTGCGCCTGCGCGTGGCCGACCAGGCTGGCGTGCTGGCCAAGGTCACCGGTATCCTGGCCGAGTCCGGCATCAGCATCGACGCCGTGCTGCAGCGTGAGGCCGACGAGGTGGGTGGCGAAGGTTCCACCCAGACCGATGTCATCATCCTCACGCACGACGCGCGTGAAGGCACCATGAACGAGGCCCTGGTCAAGCTGCAGGCCCTGCCCACCGTGCTGGCGCCCATCGTGCGCATCCGCAAGGAAGAGCTGGCCGGATGAAGTATCTCTCGACCCGTGGCCACGCCGACCGCAAGCGTTTCTGCGAAATCCTGCTCGAGGGCCTGGCACCCGATGGGGGCCTCTACCTGCCCGAGTCCTATCCGCAGGTCAACGAGGCGACGCTGAGCAAGTGGCGTGGCCTGCCCTATGCGGACCTGGCTTTCGAGATTCTCTCGCTGTACATCGACGATATTTCTGCCGAAGACCTGCGCGCCATCTGCCGCAAGACCTATACCGAGGCGGTGTTCGGTACAAAAGAGATCGTGCCG
>CAUPRZ010000038.1:0-10531 GCA_963513855.1 uncultured Hylemonella sp. | reverse complement strand
AGTCGGCCGCCCTGGAGGCCGCCATCCCTGCCCAGCTGCGTGGCGCAGCCAATGCCGAAGGTGCCTCGGCTTGGTATGGCTTCTCGACACGCGCCCGTGTCATCGTCTACGACAAGAGCAAGGTCCAGCGTGACGATGTCGATACCTACGAGGAACTGGGCGATGCCAAAAACAAGGGCCGCCTGTGCATCCGCTCCGGCTCGCACCCCTACAACCTCTCGCTCTTCGGCTCGGTCTACGAGCATCTGGGCGCGGCCAAGACCGAGGTCTGGCTCAAGGGCATGGTGGACAACATGGCCCGCGCGCCCAAGGGCGGCGACACCGACCAGATCCGTGCCGTGGCCTCGGGCGAATGCGCAGTGGCCGTGAGCAACAGCTACTACCTGGCCCGCCTGATGCGCTCCGACAAGCCCGAGGACAAGGCCGTGGTCGAGAAGGTCGGCGTGGTCTTCCCCAACCAGGCCAGCTGGGGCACGCACGTGAACATCGCCGGCGGCGCTGTGGCCAAGCACGCCAAGAACCAGGGCAACGCCGTGAAGTTCCTGGAGTACCTGGCCAGCCCGGCCGCGCAGGAGCACTTTGCCAATGGCAACAACGAATGGCCTACCGCCAAGAACGTGAAGCTGGACAACCCGGCCCTGCAGGCCATGAGCGGCGGCAGCTTCAAGAGCGAAACCATTCCGATCAGCGTGGTGGGCAAGAACTCGGTGACCGTGCAGCAGATGCTGGACCGCGTGGGCTTCCGCTGATCAGCGCGTTGCGCCCATAAAAAAGCCGGCCTGTCTTTCGACAGGTCGGCTTTTTCTTGGCCGTCAGAACAGCTCAGTCCGCAGTGGCTTCTTCCGGCTTCGCCTTACCTTCTTTCTTGGGCAGGGGCTGGATGTCGAGCAGCACTTCGGTCTTGCTCTCGTCCTTGTCCTTGTCGTCCAGGTCCACCGTCAGGCGACCACCGTCGGTCAGGCGACCGAAGAGCAGCTCGTCGGCCAGCGCACGACGGATCGTGTCCTGGATCAGGCGCTGCATGGGGCGCGCGCCCATGAGCGGATCGAAGCCCTTCTTGGCCAGGTGCTTGCGCAGCTTGTCGGTGAAGGTGACCTCCACCTTCTTCTCGGCCAGCTGGGTTTCGAGCTGCAGCAGGAACTTGTCGACCACACGCAGAATGATGTTTTCGTCCAGCGCCTTGAAGCTGACCATGGCGTCCAGGCGATTGCGGAACTCGGGCGTGAACAGGCGCTTGATGTCACCCATCTCGTCGCCGGCCTGGCGCGGGTTGGTGAAGCCGATGGTGGACTTGTTCATGGTCTCGGCACCCGCGTTGGTCGTCATGATGATGATGACGTTGCGGAAGTCGGCCTTGCGCCCGTTGTTGTCGGTCAAGGTGCCGTGGTCCATGACCTGGAGCAGCACGTTGAAGATGTCCGGGTGCGCCTTCTCGATTTCGTCCAGCAGCAGCACGGCGTGCGGCTTCTTGGTGACGGCTTCGGTCAGCAGACCACCCTGGTCGAACCCGACATAACCCGGAGGCGCGCCGATCAGGCGGCTCACGGCGTGGCGCTCCATGTACTCCGACATGTCGAAGCGGATCAGCTCGATGCCCATGATGTAGGCCAGCTGCTTGGCCGCTTCGGTCTTGCCCACGCCCGTGGGACCGCTGAACAGGAAGGAACCGATGGGCTTGTCGCCACGGCCCAGACCCGAACGCGCCATCTTGACGGCCGCGGCCAGCACTTCCAGCGCCTTGTCCTGACCGAAGACCACGCTCTTGAGGTCGCGCTCGATGGTCTGCAGCTTGCTGCGGTCGTCGTTGGAGACATTGGCCGGGGGGATACGGGCGATCTTGGCCACGATCTCCTCGACCTCGGCCTTGCCGATGGTCTTCTTGCGCTTGGAGGGCGTGAGAATGCGCTGTGCCGCGCCGGCCTCGTCGATCACGTCGATGGCCTTGTCAGGCAGGTGACGGTCGTTGATGTACTTGGCCGACAGCTCGGCCGCCGCTTGCAGCGCCGCGTTGGCGTACTTGACGTTGTGGTGCTCCTCGAAGCGCGACTTCAGGCCCTTGAGGATGTCGATGGTTTCCTGCACACTGGGCTCGACCACATCGACCTTCTGGAAACGACGGCTCAGCGCCGCGTCCTTCTCGAAGATGCCACGGTATTCGGTGAAGGTGGTCGCGCCGATGCACTTGAGCTGGCCGCTGGAAAGCGCCGGCTTGAGCAGGTTGGATGCGTCCAGCGTGCCGCCCGAAGCTGCACCGGCCCCGATCAGGGTGTGTATCTCGTCGATGAAAAGGATGGCGTTGGGCTTGTCCTTGAGCGACTTGAGCACGCCCTTGAGGCGTTGCTCGAAATCACCGCGGTACTTGGTGCCGGCCAGCAGCGCGCCCATGTCCAGCGAATACACGCTGGATTCGGCCAGGATCTCGGGCACGTCGCCCTGCGTGATGCGCCAGGCCAGTCCCTCGGCGATCGCCGTCTTGCCCACACCGGCCTCACCGACCAGCAGGGGGTTGTTCTTGCGACGACGGCACAGGATCTGGATCACACGCTCGACCTCGTACTCGCGGCCGATCAATGGATCAATCTTGCCGTCCTTGGCCGCCTGGTTGAGGTTCTGGGTGTACTGCTCCAGCGGCGAGGCCTTGCTCTCACCCTTTTCGGCGGCGGCGCCCTCCTCGGCTTCGCCCGGGCCTTCGCTGGGCTTGCCGGCTTCCGGCGGGTCACTCTTCTTGATACCGTGGGCGATGAAATTGACCACGTCCAGGCGCGTCACGCCCTGCTGGTGCAGGTAGTAGACGGCGTGTGAATCCTTCTCGCCGAAGATCGCCACCAGCACATTGGCGCCGGTCACTTCCTTCTTGCCGCTGCCCGTGGACTGCACGTGCATGATGGCGCGCTGGATCACACGCTGGAAGCCCAGGGTGGGCTGGGTGTCCACATCCTCGGTGCCGGCCACCTGGGGCGTGTTGTCCTTGATGAAGTTGGTCAGCGACTTGCGCAGATCGTCGATGTTGGCCGCGCAGGCGCGCAGCACCTCGGCGGCACTGGGGTTGTCGAGCAAGGCCAACAGCAGATGCTCCACGGTGATGAACTCATGGCGCTGCTGTCGCGCCTCGACAAACGCCATGTGGAGGCTGACTTCCAATTCCTGGGCAATCATGTGACTTCCTTTTGCCTTGCTTACAAACCTACTTTAATCCGATTCGCCGGGCTGTCCAACAGTTCCGAGCACGAAAGTAAAGTAACTTTTCCCACTAACTTCACGCCTTCACGCCAGCGGTTCACTCATGCACTGCAATGGGTGCCCCGCCTTCTGGGCCGCTTCCAGCACCTGGTCGACTTTGGTCGCGGCCACATCCTTGGTGTACACGCCACAGACACCTTTACCGTCCAGATGGATCTTGAGCATGATCTGGGTCGCCGTTTCCAGATCCTTGCTGAAAAACTCCTGGATGGCCACCACCACGAATTCCATGGGGGTGTAGTCGTCGTTGAGCATCACCACCTGGTACATCTGCGGCGGCTTGACTTTCTGCGTCCGGCGCTCCAGCACGACCGAATCACCCCCGTCCCGACTGGGTTGCTGGGCGGGTGGTGTGGGCGCTTTGGCTGGGAGTTTCGTGGCCATGGAATGATTCTATCGAGCGTGCCACGAACGTGTCTGGCCTGGGGTTGATTTGGTGACGCCGGTGCCGGCTTCAAGAGGCAAGAAGCTCAGCCTGCAAAAAATACCGCCCCGAATGGGTGCTGTCTCGTGCATCGCTGCTTCACATCTGCTCAATCATGACCTCACCGAAGCCTGAACAACTGACCTGGGTGGCGCCCTCCATCAGGCGCGCGAAGTCATAGGTGACACGCTTGTCCAGGATGGCCCGCTCCATGCTGGTGACGATGAGGTCCGCCGCCTCCTTCCAGCCCAGGTGGCGCAGCATCATCTCGGCCGACAGGATCAGTGAGCCCGGGTTGACATAGTCCTTGCCCGCGTACTTGGGCGCCGTACCGTGCGTGGCCTCGAACATGGCCACCGTATCCGACAGGTTGGCACCGGGAGCGATACCGATGCCCCCCACCTGGGCCCCCACCGCATCGGCGATGTAGTCGCCGTTGAGGTTGAGCGTGGCCACCACGCTGTACTCGGACGGACGCAGCAGCACCTGCTGCAGGAAGGCATCGGTGTAGACGTCCTTGATCAGGATGTCACGGCCCGTGCGCGGGTTCTTGAGCCGGCACCAGGGGCCGCCATCCAGCAGCTCGGCACCAAACTCCTTGCGTGCCAGGGCATAGGCCCAGTCCCGGAAGCCCCCTTCGGTGTACTTCATGATGTTGCCCTTGTGCACGATGGTCACACTGGGCTTGTTCTGGTCGATCGCGTACTGGATGGCCTTGCGCACCAGGCGCTCGGTGCCCTCGATGGACACCGGCTTGATGCCGATGCCCGAGGTCTCGGGGAAGCGGATCTTGCGGTCGCCCATCTCCTCGACCAGGAAACGGATGAGCTGCTTCGCCTTGTCGGATTGCGCCTCGTACTCGATGCCGGCATAGATGTCTTCCGAGTTCTCGCGGAAGATCACCATATTGACCTTCTCCGGCTCCTTCAGGGGCGAAGGCGCCCCCTTGAAGTAGCGTACCGGGCGCAGGCAGGCATAAAGATCCAGCTCCTGGCGCAGGGCCACATTGAGCGAACGGATGCCGCCGCCCGTGGGCACACTCAGCGGGCCCTTGATGGACACCCCGTATTCGCGCACCACGTCCAAGGTTTCCTGCGGCAGCCAGACATCGGCGCCATAGATGCGGGTCGCCTTCTCACCCGCGTAGATCTCCATCCAGTGGATCTTGCGCTGGCCGCCGTAGGCCTTCTCGACAGCCGCGTCCACCACCTTGAGCATGACCGGGGTGATATCGATCCCCGTGCCGTCGCCTTCGATGTAGGGAATGATGGGCTGGTCGGGCACCTTCAGGGTCAGGTCAGCATTCACACTGATCTTCTGGCCTAGTGCGGGCACCTGGATGTGCTGGTACATGAAATCGGAACTCCGTGGGAAATGCAGATGCGGGCAGAAGCACCAAATTCTAGTGGCTGCCTCATGGTGCCTGCCCGTCGAAGACGGATGAATGACGCACAATGCGTGCTATCTCTGATTCCTCTGCTCTGCGTATGAAGCGTCTGCTCCTGTCTCTTGGCCTGCTGCTCACGGTCCTGCACGGCACGGCCCATGCGCAGTCCCAACCCCAGCTCAACCTTCCTCGTGTGACACTCACGGCCGGCATGCACCTGATCCAGGCCCAGGTCGCGGCCACGCCTGAACAGCAGGCCATCGGCCTCATGTACCGCAAGGACATGCCCACCAGCGAAGGCATGCTCTTCATCTTCGAGCGCCCTACGCGGCAATGCTTCTGGATGAAAAACACCCTGCTGCCGCTGACAGCAGCCTTCGTCGCCGACGATGGCACCATCGTCAACCTGGCCGACATGAAACCCCAGACCACAGACTCACACTGCTCGGCCCAGCCGGTGCGCTATGTGCTGGAAATGAACCAGGGCTGGTTTGCCAAGCGCGGCCTCAAGGCCGGCAGCCGACTGGGCGGGCCGGTCTTCGACACCCGCAAATAAAACGGCATAAAAAAAGCGGTCCGGGCGTACATGCCCGGACCGCTTTTTTGTCTTTCCGTCCCGATCAGGCCTTGACGGACGCCAGCACGGCGTTGAAGGTCTTGCTCGGACGCATCACGGATTCCAGCTTGGCGAAATCGGGCTTGTAGTAGCCACCGATGTCCACCGGCTTGCCCTGCACCTCGGCCAGCTCCTTGACGATGGTCTGCTCGTTCTCGGCCAGTTGCTTGGCCAGGGGCGCAAACTTGGTCGCCAGTTCCTTGTCCTCGGTCTGCGCGGCCAGTTCCTGGGCCCAGTACAGGGCCAGATAGAACTGGCTGCCGCGGTTGTCCAGCTGGCCGGTCTTGGGCGAGGGGTTCTTGTTGTTGTCCAGCAGCTTGCCCGTGGCCGCGTCCAGCGTCTTGGCCAGCAGCTTGGCACGGGGGTTGTTGTTCTTGATGCCCAGATCCTCGAAGGACACCGCCAGGGCCAGGAATTCGCCCAGCGAATCCCAGCGCAGGTGGTTCTCCTCCACCAGCTGCTGCACGTGCTTGGGGGCCGAGCCGCCAGCACCGGTTTCATACATGCCGCCACCGGCCATCAGCGGCACGATGGACAGCATCTTGGCGCTGGTGCCCAGTTCCATGATGGGGAACAGGTCGGTCAGGTAGTCGCGCAGGATGTTACCGGTGGCCGAGATGGTGTCCAGGCCGCGGATCACACGCTCCAGCGTGTAGCGCATGGCACGCACCTGGGACATGATCTGGATGTCCAGGCCCGCGGTGTCGTGCTCATGCAGGTACATGCGGACCTTGGTGATCAGCTGGGCTTCGTGCGGGCGGTAGGCATCGAGCCAGAACACCACCGGCATGCCCGAGTTGCGGGCGCGCGTGACGGCCAGCTTGACCCAGTCACGGATGGCGGCGTCCTTGACCTGGCACATGCGCCAGATGTCACCCTGCTCGACCTCCTGGCTCATCAGCACCTCGCCGGTGGCCAGGTCGGTGATATTGGCGACGCCATCCTCGAGGATCTCGAAGGTCTTGTCGTGTGAGCCGTATTCCTCGGCCTGCTGGGCCATCAGGCCCACATTGGGCACCGTACCCATGGTCTTGGGGTCGAAGTTGCCGTGCCACTTGCAGAAGTTGATGATCTCCTGGTAGATGCGGGCGAAAGTGCTCTCCGGGATCACGGCCTTGACGTCCTTGAGACGGCCGTCAGCACCGTACATCTTGCCGCCGGCACGGATCATGGCCGGCATGGAGGCATCCACGATCACGTCGTTGGGCGAATGGAAGTTGGTGATGCCCTTGGCAGAGTCCACCATGGCCAGTTCCGGGCGGTGCTCATGGCAGGCGTGCAGGTCGCGCTTGATCTCTTCCTGCTTGGACTGCGGCAGCGTGGCGATCTTGTTGTAGAGATCGATCATGCCGTTGTTGACGTTCACGCCCAGCTCGTCGAACAGCTTGCCGTGCTTGGCAAAGGCCTCACGGTAGAAGATCTTCACACAGTGGCCGAAGACGATGGGGTGCGAGACCTTCATCATCGTGGCCTTCACGTGCAGGGAGAACATCACGCCGGTCTTGTGGGCATCCTCGATCTCTTTTTCATAGAAGGCCAGCAGCGCCTTCTTGCTCATGAACATACTGTCAACGATCTCGCGATCCAGCAGGGCCACCTTGGCCTTGAGCACGACGGTCTTGCCGCTCTTGGTGATGAGCTCCATCTTGACGTCGCGCGCCTTGTCCAGAGTGATCGACTTCTCACCGTGATAGAAGTCGCCGTGGTGCATGTGCGAAACATGGGTGCGCGAAGCCTGGCTCCAGTCGGCCATGGTGTGCGGGTTCTTGCGTGCGTAGGCCTTCACGGCGTTGGGCGCGCGGCGGTCGGAGTTGCCTTCGCGCAGCACGGGGTTCACCGCGCTGCCGGTGCACTTGGAATAACGCGCCTTGATGGTTTTCTCTTCGTCGGTCTTCGCGTTTTCCGGGAAGTCCGGGATCTTGTAGCCCTGGGCCTGCAGTTCCTTGATGGCGGCCATCAACTGGGACACGGAGGCGCTGATATTGGGCAGCTTGATGATGTTGGCCTCAGGCTTGAGCGTGAGCTTGCCCAGTTCGGCCAGGTGGTCGGGCACACGCTGTGCCTCGGTCAGGTATTCGGGAAACTGGCCCAGGATGCGTCCGGCCACCGAGATGTCGCTGGTCTCCACGTTCACACCGGCCGGTGCGGCGAAGGTGCGGATGATGGGCAGGAAGGAACTGGTCGCCAACAGCGGCGCTTCGTCGGTCAGCGTGTAGATGATGGTGGGTTGCTGGTTGCTCATTGCGTATCTCCAGAAAACGTTACCGGTGCGGCGTCGGCCGGAGGGGCCGATGAACAAGCTTCGGATGGTGAGAGATTTTGCTTTCTGTGCGCTGACCCACACCCCTATTTTTGAATCAAAATCTCACGATATGGAATTTTCATCAAGAAAAAGCAAAATTTTTTACGATCAGTCTTATAGAAGAGGTCTTATAGAAGACAAAAGACTCCCGACCACCCCCGTGCCTGCCGCACAGCATGACAGTTCCAGCCCCGTGACGCAAACAAAAAGGGCCCGGCAGTCACCCGCCGGGCCCTTCACGATCACAGCAGGACTCAGCCGAAATTCTTCTCGGCGAAGGACCAGTTGACCAGCTTGTCGAAGAAGGTCTCGACGAACTTCTGGCGCAGGTTGCGGTAGTCGATGTAGTAGGCGTGCTCCCACACATCCACAGTCAGCAAGGCCTTGTCAGCCGTGGTCAGCGGCGTGCCGGCAGCACCCGTGTTGACGATGTCAACCGAACCGTCGGCCTTCTTCACCAGCCAGGTCCAGCCCGAACCGAAGTTGCCCACGGCAGACTTCACAAAGGCTTCCTTGAAGGCCGCGTAGCTGCCCCACTTGGCCGTGATGGCCTGGGCCAGCGCACCGCCAGGCTCGCCACCGCCAGCGGGCTTCATGCCGTTCCAGAAGAAGGTGTGGTTCCAGATCTGGGCCGCGTTGTTGTAGATGCCACCGCTGGACTTCTTGACGATGGACTCCAAGTCCATGCTCTCGAACTCGGTGCCCTTCTGCAGGTTGTTCAGGTTCACCACATAGGCGTTGTGGTGCTTGCCATGGTGGAACTCCAGCGTTTCCTTGGAGTAGTGCGGTGCCAGAGCGTCGATGGCATAAGGCAGGGGAGGCAGGGTGTGTTCCATGATGAAGTCCTCGATGGTTTGTTGTTGATAGCCAGCGCCGATTGTAGGAACTAATTTTTGTCCCGGGGCGTCACGGTGAGATCAACCTTGCCATCGGCAAGGGTGGCCTGCAGGGCCTGGCCCTGATGGGTCTGACGGCTGCGCGTGATGGTTTGCCCGGCCTCGTCCGTGAGCCAGGCATAACCACGCTGCAGCACCAGGGCTGGATCGAGCAGTTGCAGGCGCAGGGCGGCGCGTTCCAGGCGCAAGGTGCGCTGCTGCAGGTCACGCTGCAGGGCCTGTGGCCAGGCGGTGATGCGCTGCTGCAGGCCCTGCCGATGCTGTACCAGCGCGTGGCTGCCCGCATAACGCAGACGCTGGGCCAAGGTGGACAACAGCAGGCGCTGCTGCGCCACCCGCCCCGAAGGCCGCCCCAGGCGGCTGACCACCAGGTCCAGGCGCTGGTTCTGGCGATCCAGATGCGTCTGCACGGCGTCCTGCAGACGCTCCAGCAGCAGCTCCAGCGCCCCCAGCCAGACCACGCGCGCTTCGGCCACCAGTTCGGCCGCCGCCGTGGGCGTGGGTGCACGCAGGTCGGCCACAAAATCAGCGATTGTGAAGTCGGTCTCGTGCCCCACCCCGCTGACCACCGGCACCGGGATTTGGACCAGCGTGCGCGCCAGGCGCTCGTCGTTAAAGGCCCAGAGGTCTTCCATGGAGCCACCGCCGCGCACCAGCAGGATCACGTCCAGCCGCCCCTGCTGCGCCTGCGCATAAAGCTGCTGCAGAGCGCTCACCAGCTCGGCCGGTGCCCCCGCCCCCTGCACGGAGGCCGGCGCAAGCAGCACCGGGATATGCGGCACACGCCGTTGCAGAGCCGTGACCACATCGTGCAGGGCCGCGGCCCCCAGCGAGGTCACGACACCGATGCCACGCGGCATCAGCGGCAGTTCACGCTTGCGCGCCGGATCGAACAGGCCCTCGGCCTCCAGCTGGGCCTTGAGGCGCAGGAACTGTTCGAACAAGGCGCCCTGCCCGGCCCGCGACATGGATTCGACGATCAGTTGCAGATCACCACGGGCTTCGTAGACCCCCAGACGGCCCCGCACCTCGACCAGTTCACCATCGCGCGGCGCGAAGTCCAGCAGGCCCGCGGCACGGCGGAACATGGCACAGCGGATTTGTCCGGATTCGTCCTTGAGCGAGAAGTAGCAATGCCCACTGGCTGCGCGGTTGAAGCCCGAAATCTCGCCACGCACCGCGACCGGATTGAACCTCGCATCCAGAGCATCAGCAACGGCGCGGCACAGCGCGCCAACTGGCCAGATACGTGGCGTCGTTGCTGACCCCGGCCACTCAGACATGAGTCACCATGCGGCCTGCACGCGGCCCACCGCGGCCCACTACTCCACAAATGCGTAACCCTGCCTTTATCATCGAGCGCCCAGGCCCGAGCGCGCATTTTTCCGTGCAAGCCTTTGATTTCATTGAATTTTTATCTGCCTTTTTTGTCATCGTTTTGACGCAAAACCGCATGAATGCGTGCTTTGCGGCCCCATCCCCGGAGTTCTGCACAAAGTTATCCACATGATCTGTGGGTGACCGAAGGGTAAGGCTGGTTGAAGCACAGAAGCCGATGGGCTGGGTGGGGCCTGCAGTCGTGTGGGTCATAATCGCCACGCACATCTGCCTGGAGGATTCCATTGTTTTCCATCATACAAGCCGCCGGCTGGCCGATCTGGCCCCT
>CAUPRZ010000037.1:0-10626 GCA_963513855.1 uncultured Hylemonella sp. | reverse complement strand
GGGCCAGCCGCTGCTGCGGGCCGTGGCCAGCACCGCGTCCATGAAACCCTTGGGGCCGCAGACGTAGAGGTGCGTGCCCGCCTGCGGCTGCTTGAGCAGCACCTCCAGGTCCAGCTTCTGCGCCGCATCGCCGTTGTCATGGTGAAACTGCACACGCGAGGCAAAGGCCGAGGCCGCGATACGCTGGCGAAAAGCCGTGCGCTCAAGTGCACGCGTGGCGTAGTGCATCTCGAAATTCCCGCCCGTGTTGGCCAGACGCTCGGCCATGCAGAGGATGGGCGTCACGCCGATGCCGCCAGCCAGCAGCAAATGCTTTTTCGCTTCGTGCGCCAGACCGAAGTGGTTACGCGGTGTGCTGATGCTCAGCACATCGCCTTCTTTCACGAGCTCGTGCACAGCTATTGAACCACCGCGTGAAGCCGCATCGCGCAACACGCCGATCTGGTAACGGTGCGTCTCCTGCGGGTCGTTGCACAGGGAGTACTGGCGCGTGATGCCGTTCGGCAGCTGCACATCTACGTGCGAACCGGCGGAAAAGGCCGGCAGGGCCTGGCCGCTCACGGCCACGAGTTCGAGCGTGACGATGTCCAGCGCCTCGACGGCCTTGCGCGCCACGCGCACCTGCAGGGTCGGGGCCGTGCTCATGCGGCTACCGGTGCGGGTGCGGCCTGACCGGCACGTTCGGCCGCGAGGATGCGGTCGATGATCTTGCGTGACTGCACGCCGCCGGCGTCGATGTTGAGCATGAGCAGCTGGCGGTCGGGCCAGGTCAGCAGGTTCTTCTGCTGGCGCTCCAGCATCTCCAGGTCTTCGGAAAAGATCTTGCCCTGGCCTTCGCGGATGGCAGCAGTCAAGGCCTTGTCCTTGGGGTTGAACTTGCGCGCCATGCCCCAGAAGTAGTGGATGGAGGTGTCGGTCTCGGGCGTGATGAAGTCCACCACCACGCTGTAGGCCTTTTTGTCAGTGGGCGCATCGTAGCCACCGTGGCCCATGAGGGCCACACCCACCTCGATCATCACGTGGCTGGGCGGCGAGAAACGGCAGATCTGCCAGCGGTCCACGGGCTGGTCGTCGGGCAGGTTGTTGCCGCGCAGCGCAGCCTTCCAGAAGGGGGGGGCCTCGATACCGCTCATATAGCGGCTGGTCACCACCTCGTCGCCGTTGACCGTGGTCTTGCAGGGCGTCTCGTCGATCTCTTTCTGACCGATGGACGTGGCGTGCACATAGGTCTCGTGCGTCAGGTCCATCAGGTTGTCGATCATCAGGCGGTAATCGCAGGCGATGTGGTACAGACCGCCACCATAGGCCCACTCGGGGTGGTCGTACCACTCAAGCACGGGTATGAGCTTCTCGTCGGCCTGGGTCGCGTCGCCTGGCCAGACCCAGATGAAACCGTAGCGTTCGACCACTGGGAAAGCCTGGATGGACGGGAAACCGCGCACGCGCTGGCCGGGCATGGACACGACCTTGCCGTCGCAGCCCATTTCCAGGCCGTGGTAACCGCAGACCAGTTTGCCCTCGCAGACATACCCCAGGGACAGGGGCGCACCGCGGTGCGGGCAGAAGTCCTGCACGGCCGCGACCTTGTTTTCCAGGCCGCGGTAGAAGACGATGCGCTCGTTGCAGACGGTGCGGCCCAGGGGCTTTTCGTCGATCTCGCCGGAAGATGCGGCGACGTACCAGGTGTTTTTCGGGAACATGGGCGGGCTCCTCGTGAAGGTTGAACCATAGTCTGCGGACGAGGTCTTGACCATTCATTCCGCATACTGAATGACATTCATTGTACGGAATGAATATTTAAATTCAAGACCAAATCATCAGTACTAACCCTAGGATTTCCGGCCCGAACCGGGGCGGCTCAGTCCTTGAGCGCTGCCCGGCTCTTGCGCACTTCCAAGGGGTTCTGGCTGTCGTGCAGGTGCACGAACTTGCGCAGCAGGCGCATGAACTCCTGCTGTTCGGCCGGCTCCAGGCTGCTCATCATGCCGCCATAGTGATCACTCACGCCTGGCAAAAGCTCAGCCAGAACTTCCTCACCGTCAGGTGTCAGGCTGAGGCTACGCTGACGGCGCGGCAACACCTCGCGCAGGATCCAGCCCTTGGTTTCCAGCCGCGCCGCGATGTCAGCCGTGGTGGACGTGTCCAGGGCAATCATCTCGGCCAGCGTGACCTGGTCGATGCCAGGCGTTTCCTGCAGGGTGCGCAGGATGGCGTACTGGATGGGCGTGACATGCCGGCCATGCACCTCGTGGAATTTGGAGACGGCGATCTGCTGGGCACGACGGATCAGGTGACCCGGCTCGTCGTGCAGCTTGAGGCTCGCGCTGACTTCGGCGGAGGTGGTGTTCATGGCGGGGAAAAGCAGAGTTCGGGGCTGACAAGAGATTGTGCTTCAAGCCGAACCAATTCCGACAACTTTCTGATTCCCGTGGGGCTGCTGCACGTCACATGACAGCCCCCGGAGCAGGCCCACAGGCCCGCGCCTGGCTTCAACGACCTGCAGTATCCTGGGCCAACCAGGTCTGCAGCTGAGCCTTCCACCACTTGGCCTGGCCCGTGGTGCCATGGCCGCGCGTGTCGGGGCTGGCGGGAATCAGATAGAGGCTGGCACGCGGCACGCGTTTGAGCTCGCGTTCCATGATGCCAAGCTCGGGCGGGTTGCGCTCGTCATCGGCGGCATTGATGGCCAGCAGGCGGCCGCGGATGGCCTCCAGCCGGGGGGCGGGGTTGTAGTCGCGCAGGGCATCGAACTGGTAGAGGATGTCGTTGGCGTCATTGGGGGAAGGACGGGCCAGTTGCTCGGTGGTGTACTGGTCGGCCTTCTCGCGTGTGGGCGCGATCTGGTGCAAGCCCTGGTTGCCGCCCAGGGTGGCCAGGCTGAAATAGACCTGCGCAACCTGCAGGCTGCGCGGCTGGCGCGTGTAGTTGCCGTTGTTCCATTCTGGGTCGAGCTTGATGACCTCCATCAGCATGCGCCGTGTCATCCAGTTGCGCCCGGCCACCTCCACCGGCATGGAGGCCATGGGCACGAGGTTGCGCGCGGCCTCCGGGTACATCACGCCCCAGAGCCAGGTGTGCATGCCGCCCATGGAGTTGCCCAGCACCAGCTTGAGTTGCTTGATCCCCAGGTGCTCGGTCACCAGCGCATGTTGGGCGCGTACCATGTCTTCGTAGTTGTACCGGGGAAAGGCCATGCGCAGACCATCCGAAGGCTTGGCAGAACCACCGGCGCCGATGGAATCCGGCAGGATGATGTAGTGGCGCGCGACATCGAGCGGCTGGCCGGGCCCGAAGAGTTCACCGGCAAATCCCGGGCTGAGCATGCCGCGGCCCGAGCCGCCAGTGCCGTGCAGAATCAGCACCGGCTCGCCCGTGGGTTCGCCCACCGTGTGGTAGTTCACCTTGAGCTCCGGCATCACCTCGCCGGTGTTGAAGCGGAAGTTCTTGATGACCCAGCTGCCCGACTTGGGCGCCGGGTAGTCGGCCGCCCACAAGGGCGCGGTCAGGGTCAGCAAAAGCAGCGCCAACCAGCGCCTGACCGTCAGAAAACCTTGGCTTGTCATGTCTGTCTCCTCTGTTGTGAATTGATTCTCAGCGGAACCTGACAGCAGCCGGCACTCAGCGTGGTGTACTCAGCTGGCCCTGCTGTGGCACAGGCGTCGCACCGTCCTGGACCTCACGTGCACCGTCGACAAAATACTCGGTCTCGCCAAAGCAGGTGGTGGGCACGAACTTGTGCTGACGATAACGCAGCACCACCCGTTTACCGGCCAGGGCATTGATCTGCTGCGCCACGGCCTCGTCGCGCACCGTGAACTCGAACTTCTCGGGAATGGCACCCGGCATGGTGACCATGGCGATCTCGCCCTCCCAGGTCTTGCACAGCCAGCCCTTGTTCGAGAACTTCTGCACATAACCTGCGCGCTCACCGTCGGCATAACTCCAGCTCAAGGAGAACCAGGTCCAGCTCATGGCCAGCAGCACGAGCAAGCCCAGAAAGATCAGCAACAAGCGGATAACTATTTTCACGACAAGACTCCCTAGAAATTGATTCAGGCCGCAGATGCACTTTGCGTCAGCACGCTGCGGGCGAGGCAAAGATCGGCCCAGGCCTTGGCCTTGTCCTGCGGCGTGCGCAGCAGATAGGCCGGGTGATAGCTCACGATGACCGGCACGCCTTCATAGCTGTGGACCTGGCCACGCAAGCGACCCAGCGGCTGGGTCGCCACATCGGCCACGCTGTGCTGCAACAGAGACTGGGCGGCAAAACGGCCCATGGCCAGGATGAGCTGCGGCTGCAGCAGCGCCACCTGGCGGCGCAGATAGGACTCGCATTGCAGTACTTCTTCAGCTTGCGGATTGCGGTTGGCCGGCGGCCGGCACTTGAGCACGTTGGCGATGTACACCGCCTGCTCACCCTCGCCGCCGCGGCTCAGGCCCAGGGCCTTGAGCATGTTGTCGAGCAGCACCCCGGCCTGGCCCACAAAGGGCTCGCCCTGGAGGTCCTCGTTCTCGCCCGGTGCCTCGCCCACGATCAGCCAGCGCGCCTGCCGGTCACCGACACCAAACACGGTGTTCTTGCGGCTCTTGCAGAGGCCGCAGGCCTGGCAACCAGCAACGGCCTGTTCCAGCGCCTCCCAGTCCATGCCCGCGATCTCGCCCGGCATGGCGCGTGCCTCAACTGAAACACCGCGCTGGACGGGTACGGGCGTCATGGGTGCCGTGCGCAGCTGAGCCAACGTCGTTGCAACGACGGGTCGCTCCTCCACGGTAGATGCAGTCTCGGCGGATTCTTCAGGCAACCAAACCCGAATACCCATCTCCGTAAGCATCGCGCGTTGGCGTGCATCCAGTTGCAGACTCATGGTGCGATTGTCACCGACTCACAGACGCAGGCTCATGACCACCGCGTCCTCGCGCCGGCCGGGGCCGGCGGGGTAGTAGTTCTTGCGCAGGCCCACCCGGCGGTAACCATGCGTCTCATAGATGGCGATGGCGCGCGTGTTGCCCACGCGCACCTCCAGCCAGAGCCATTGCGCACCCAGGCCACGCGACCACAGGGCCAGGGCGTCCAGCATGACACGGCCCCAGCCCTGGCCCTGGTAGGTGGGTGCCACGGTGATGTTGAGCAGATGCACCTCGTCCACACCCTGCATGGCCACGTAATAACCCAGCAGCTCTTCGCCCGCCAGCAGCACACGCGCGTGGTAAGCCGAGCGCAAGGCGTCCGAGAAGTTGCCGCGGGTCCAGGGATGGGGATAGGCCTGCTGTTCGACCTGCAGCACCGGCTCCAGCCGCGTGGCTTCAAGCGGCTCCAGGTGGGCTTCAACAGGTCGGAGGACAGCGCTCATGGTCAGCGTGCCGCCTTGACGGCAGCACGCTCCTCGGTGGTGAGCGCCACTTTATCGCGGATGTAACGCGGCAGGGCCAGCTCCGCCGGCACGGCGTTGCCCTCGGCCAACAAGGCCGGTGCCAGGCGCAGCATGGCACCGGCCGTAGGCAGGGCCTGCCAGCAAGGCAGGGCTGCGGGCACAGGCAGGCGCTCGCCATAGGCCGCAAACACATTGCCAGCCAGGGCTTCTCGGTCCTGCAGCGGAATGTGTTCGGGTTTGTAGAGGCCGAAGTCGGCCCGCTGCTGCCAGCGGCCCGCCACATAGTCGTAGGGCGCGGCGTACAGCTCGTCCATGCGCGCATCCAGCAGGGCCAGCACGCGCAGGCTGGAGGCCTGCGGCGCCTGCAACGCGCGCGCCTCCTCGGCCACAGCCAGCAGGGTGTCCACGGGTAGTAACGGCACACCGGCACCAAAACCCAGGCCCTGGGCCACGGCACAGGCCGTGCGCAGGCCGGTGAAGGAGCCGGGGCCACGGCCAAAGGCGATGGCATCGAGTTGCTCAAAGGTGAGGCCCGCCTCGGCCATCAGGGTCTCAATGACCGGGATCAGCGTGCTGGACGCCTGGGCACCGCCAGCGCCGGTGTGCTGCCAGACCCGGGCCACGCCGTCCACGGGGCGCGTGACGGCGATGGAGATCAGCTCGGTGCTGGTGTCGAAGGCCAGCAGCTTCATGCCGTTTTCCTCACACCGAAGGTGATGCCCACCGTCACCAGCACCAGGCCGGCCAGCAGGTTCCAGTACAGCGGTTCACCCAGGAAGATCACGGCACCGAGCGCCGAGAGCCCGGGAACGAGGGCGGTGATCATGGTGGAGCGCACGGGGCCAAAGTATTCGATCATGCGCACAAAGGTCATGCCCGAAATCACCACCGAGCCCAGGCCCTGGAAAGCAAACTGGAACAGCAGCTCTGGCCAGGGCGCGCTAGCCAGGTGGCTCTGGATAACCCCCAGCCCCAGCAAGAGGAAATAGAAGGGCAGATAGCTGAAGAGCGCGAACACCGTGATCGCCGTGGTGGCGCGCACGGCGTCCAGACCGTGGCGGCGTGTCAGCACGCTATAGCTGGCCCAGCTGAAAGCTGCTGCCATAAAAAGCAGATCCCCCTTCCAAACCTCGCCGCCCTCAAAAGCCTGCAAGAGGCTGGCCCCACCCACCAGCAGATCACCCCCCACGATGCAGGCCAGGCCGATCATGCGTGCGGGTGTGATGCGTGTCCCCAGCACCAGCAGGGCCAGCAGAGTGGTCCACAGCGGCAGGCTGCCCGGCATGAGCACCGAGGCATGCGCGGCCGGGGCGTAGAAAAAACCGGCGTAGGCCAGCAGCGCATAACCGAAGCCGCCGAACAGGCCGCAAGCCGCGGTGACCTTGAGGCCCAGGGGTGAGAGGCCGAAAAAGGACGACAACGCCGCGCCCCCCTGCGTCCGGTCACGCCGCACCAGCCACCAGCCCAGGGGCAGCAGCACGACGCTGGCGCCAACGATGCGCGCAAAAGCGATGTCGTAAGGTGTGAGCGATCCCTGGGCCGAGGCGCGGGCGATCACGATAAAAGCCGTCCAGATGCCGACGGTGATGACGGCGGCTGCGATGCCGATGCTGCGTGGCGACAGCCCCTTGAGAAAATGCATGCGCGCATTATCCGTGCCGGGCATAACCCGCGCCTGACCTTGCCTTAGACTTGCCCGCATGTCCCTGCTGCGCCTGTCCCTGTTCCTCGTTTTCCTACTCTTTGCCATCACTGTGCCCGCGCGCGAACTGCCGCCGACGGTGACCCAGGCCCTGGCACGCGCCCGGGTGCCGACCGAAGCCGTGAGCCTGGTGGTGGAAGAAGCGGGGACCGGCACCCCCCTGCTGCGCCACCGTGCCGACAGGGCGGTGAACCCGGCCTCGGTGATGAAACTCGTGACCACGCTGGCTGCGCTCGAAACCCTGGGCCCGGGCTGGAGCTGGAAGACGCCGGTCTACGTCGAAGGCACGGTGCGCGAGGGCGTGCTGCAGGGCAATCTGCACATCCAGGGCCAGGGCGACCCCAAGCTCGTGGCCGAGCGCCTGTGGCTGTTGCTGCGTCGTGTGCAGGGCCTGGGCATACGCCAGATCACGGGCGACATCGTGCTGGATCGCAGCGCCTTTGAGGTCGTGGCCAGCGACCCGGCCGAGTTCGACGGCGAGCCCCTGCGTCCCTACAACGCCGCGCCCGACGCGCTGCTGTTGAACTTCAAGTCCGTGCTCATGACCTTTGTGCCGGACCGAACAGCAGGTGTTGCACGTCTGCACGTGGAACCGCCGCTGGCCGGCGTGTCCTGGCCGGCGCAAATACCCCTGCGCGAAGGCCCCTGCAACGATTACCGCAGCAGCCTGCGCGCCGACTTCAGCGACCCGATGCTGCCGCGTTTCGCCGGTCGTTACCCGGCCGACTGCGGCGAGAAAACCTGGCCCCTGGCCTATGCCGACCCAGCCAGTTACGGCGCACGCGCCATCGAAGGCATGTGGCGCGCCATCGGCGGCGAGCTGCAAGGCCGTGTGCGTGAAGGCCGTGTGCCCGAGGGCCTGACCCCGGCCTTCGCCCTCGAATCCCCCCCCCTGGCCGAACTCGTGCGCGACATCAACAAGTACAGCAACAACGTGATGACGCAGCAGCTTTTCCTCACCCTGAGCCTGCAGCAGCAGGGCCGGGGCACGGTCGCTGGCTCACGCGAACTACTGGGCAGCTGGTGGCGCGAACGCTTCGGTACGGAAAGCGAACCCCAGATCAGCAACGGCTCCGGCCTCTCACGCGAGGACCGCATCAGCGCCGCCGCGCTGGCGCGCCTGCTGCAATATGCCTGGGCCTCGCCACTGATGCCCGAACTCATGAGCTCCCTGCCCATCAGCGGCCTGGACGGCACGCTGCGCCCCGCGCGCTGGCGCGCCGAGGGCAGCGCCCACCTCAAGACCGGCAGCCTGCGCGACGTGGCTTCGATCGCGGGTTATGTGCACACACCCGACGGCCGGCGTTATGTACTCGTGGCCGTCGTCAACCACCCGAACGCCGGCGCCGTACGCCCCGCCTTCGAGGCGCTGGTGGAATGGACAGCACGCCCGCAGAAAGTGAAACCCCGATGAACGACCTGATCGGCTACCTGGCCGCCGGCCTGACCACCCTGAGCTTTTTGCCCCAGGCCCTGCACACCTTCCGCACGCGTGACGTCAGTGGCATTTCGCTGGGCATGTACAGCATGTTCGCCACGGGCGTGGCGCTGTGGCTGGTCTACGGCCTGCTGCTGGACGCCTGGCCCTTGATTGCGGCCAACAGCGTCACGCTGGCCCTGGCCCTGGCCATCCTGGTGATGAAGCTGCGCTACGGCCGCAAAAAGTAAGTCTTCAGCTCGCCGCGGCGCGCTGCAGGCGGTCGCGCACGCCTTCCCAGTCTGTCGTCTGCGGGGGTGATTCGACCCAGATCAGGTTCACGCCCTGGGCGTCGAAATCACGCAGCGCGGCGAACAGCTGCTGGGCGGTGGCATCCGCATCCTCGGGCATACGACGGTACAGGACCTTGGCCGAGGGCACACGCAAGATGCTGCGCGCATAGACGGCGATCGTCGCCTTGCCACCGTCGAAATCGGGGCCCAGCACGTCCAGCGCCGTCTGCAGGGCTTTGCCATCCATGAGCCGCACCTTGGCACGCGGCGCGTAATGCGCTTCCAGCGTGCCCGAGGCGCGTGGGGCCGGTGCTTCCAGCTCGTCCTTGTCGCGCAGGCGCTGGCCACTGCTTGCTTCAATCTGTTCGCGCGTGATACGACCGGGACGCAAGAGCACGGGGACACCGCGTGTGCAGTCGACGATGGTCGATTCGATGCCCACCTCGCAAGAGCCGCCGTCGAGGATGAGCAGTTCTGCTCCAAACTCGCCCGCCACATGGGCGGCCGTGGTCGGGCTCACGCGGCCGAACTGGTTGGCGCTGGGCGCGGCCACGCCCTGCACCCCCAGTTCACGCGCCGCCAGCAGCAGGGCATGGGCCACGGGGTGGGCGGGGCAACGCAGGCCGATGGAGTCCTGCCCGCCCGCGGCGGCAGCGGCCACCTCGGCGCGACGCGGCAGGATCAGCGTGAGCGGGCCGGGCCAGAAACGCTGCAGCAGAGCCCGTGCAAAATCCGGCACCGCGTGCGCGTAGTGGTCCACACCTTGCGCATCGGCCACGTGCACGATCAGGGGGTGGTCGCTGGGACGCCCCTTGGCGCTGAAGATCTGCGCGACAGCGGCATCCTGGTCCGCATCGGCCGCTAGTCCGTAGACCGTTTCGGTCGGCAGGCCCACGAGCCGCCCCTCGCGCAGCGCCAGGGCGGCGCGCTGCACGGAGGCCGGGTCACGTCCGTCAAGAATCAAGGTACTTCCCTCAGAAGGGCGCGATGCCCAGCAGCCTGGCCGCCGCCAGCGCCGTGGCGCGCACCTCGTCCACCGAGGCGCCGGTCACGTTGAGGTGACCCATCTTGCGGCCGGGCTTGGCGTCGAGTTTGCCGTAGAGGTGCAGATGGGTGCCGGGCAGGGCCAGTACCTGGCCCCAAGGCGGTGTACCGCCATGCGCAACCCAGACATCGCCCAGCAGGTTGAGCATGATGCTGGGGCTGTGCAGACGCGGCTGCACCAGGGGCAGACCGGCCAGGGTGCGCACCTGCAGGTCGAACTGCGACTGGTCGCAGGCGTCCATGCTGTAGTGGCCACTGTTGTGCGGGCGCGGTGCCATCTCGTTCACGACGAGCGAACCATCCTGCAGCACAAAAAACTCGACGCAGAGCACGCCCACGTAGTTCAGACCTGCGGCCACCGCTTTGGTAGCGGCAACGGCCTGTTCGGCAAGCGCCGGGGCCACCTTTCCTTCATAAACCTCGGTCACGGCCAGGATGCCCTCGCGGTGCAGGTTGAGTTGCACGGGAAGGTTGACCATCTGCCCATCGCTGCCACGTGCCACGATGACCGAGCACTCGGCCGCGAGCGGCAGCATCTTCTCGAGCACACAGGGCACGTATTTCAGTTCATCCCAGGCAGCGACGAGCTCGGCTCGGGTCTTGACGCGGATCTGGCCCTTGCCGTCATACCCCAGGCGCGCGGTCTTGAGAATGCCTGGCAGCAATTCGTCCTTGACGGCTGCCAGCTGCGCGGCCGTCTCGATCACCGCATTGGGCGCCACGGGCACGCCGCAGCGCGCGAAGTGCGCCTTCTCCTGCACGCGGTCCTGCGCTATGGCCACGGCCTCGGCCGCGGGC
>CAUPRZ010000036.1:0-10691 GCA_963513855.1 uncultured Hylemonella sp. | reverse complement strand
GCGGACTGCGCTCTCGGGATCCCACCAGCGGTGGGCGAGTTCGGAAAACTTGGCCAGTTCGGCCGGATCTGCATTCACGGTCATCGTCATGGGCGGATTATCCGACAGCTCGCAAAGATGTCCTCTCCAGAAGCGACAAACCCCGCCGAGGCGGGGTTTGTTTCAAGTCATCCGAAGATTACTTGTTGGGACGGGTACCGACCACTTCGATTTCCACGCGACGGTTCTTCGCGCGGCCTTCGGCGGTGCGGTTGTCAGCCACAGGCTGCTTCTCGCCCTTGCCTTCGGTGTAGACGCGGTTCTTGTCGATGCCCTTGGAGGTCAGGTAGGCCTTCACGGCTTCGGCGCGCTTGACCGACAGCTTCTGGTTGTACTCATCGCTACCGATGGAGTCAGCGTGACCCACGGCGATGATGACTTCCAGGTTGATGCCCTTGACCTTCTCGGCCAGGTCATCCAGCTTGGCCTTGGCGTCAGCCTTGATGTCCGACTTGTTGAAGTCGAAGAAGGTATCGGCAGCGTAGGTCACCTTGACGGCGGCGGGCGGCGGCGGGGTAGCGGGAGCGGCAGGAGCCGGGGCGGGAGCGGGAGCCGGGGCAGGAGCCGGGGCAGGAGCCGGGGCAGGAGCCGGAGCAGCCGGGGCAGCCTTCGGAGCCGGGGTGGGTTCGGGGGTGGAAGCACAACCGGCCATCACCAGTGCGACTGCAGCAAACAGGGCTGCCACGGAATTCAGTTTTTTCATGGTTCTCCTCTAGCGGAAAAAAGGGGCCTGAGCGGCACGGCGGAAAAAAAGGAAGCGCTCGCGGAATCGAGCGCTACCCAGCTGTCCGGGCCATTGTGCCATATCAGTTACAAGGGTCAACCGCAGTCCGTGCGGGAGGGCACGTGCCTGCTGGGCCTGCCACCCCTCTGTTGCTGACAAGCCACAAGCCCACCCCCTTAAAATGCTGGATTGCCCACGCCCGAGCACACCGCCTCCATGACCCAATTCGCCAAAGAAACCCTGCCCATCAGCCTCGAAGAGGAGATGCGTCGCAGCTATCTCGACTACGCGATGAGCGTGATCGTCGGCCGGGCCCTGCCCGATGCGCGTGATGGTCTCAAGCCCGTGCACCGGCGCGTCCTGTTCGCGATGCACGAGCTCAACAACGACTGGAACCGCGCCTACAAGAAGTCGGCGCGTATCGTGGGCGACGTCATCGGCAAATACCACCCGCACGGCGACCAGTCGGTCTACGACACCATCGTGCGCATGGCGCAGGACTTCTCCATGCGCCACATGCTGGTGGACGGCCAGGGCAACTTCGGTTCGGTCGACGGCGACAGCGCCGCGGCCATGCGTTACACCGAAATCCGCCTGGCCAAGATCGCCCACGAGATGCTGGGTGACATCGACAAAGAAACCGTCGACTTCGGCCCCAACTACGACGGCTCGGAAAAAGAGCCCCTGGTCCTGCCCTCCCGCCTGCCCAACCTCTTGGTCAACGGCTCCGGCGGCATTGCCGTGGGCATGGCCACCAACATCCCGCCGCACAACCTCAACGAGGTGGTGGACGCCTGCCTGCACCTGCTGCGCCGCCCCGAGGCCTCCATCGACGAACTGATGGAGATCATCCCCGCGCCCGACTTCCCCACCGCCGGCATCATCTACGGCATGAGCGGGGTCAAGGAAGGCTATCGCACCGGTCGCGGCCGCGTGGTGATGCGTGCGCGCTGCCATTTCGAAGACATCGACAAGGGCCAGCGCCAGTCCATCATCGTGGACGAGCTGCCCTACCAGGTCAACAAGAAGACCCTACTGGAGCGCATCGCCGAGCTGGTGCACGAAAAGAAGATCGAGGGCATCAGCCACATCCAGGACGAGTCTGACAAGTCCGGCATGCGCGTGGTGATCGAACTCAAGCGCGGCGAAGTCCCCGAGGTGGTGCTCAACAACCTGTACAAGCAGACCCAGCTACAGGACACCTTCGGCATGAACATGGTGGCGCTGGTGAACGGCCAGCCCAAGCTCTGCAACCTGAAGGATTTGATCGAGGTCTTCCTGGACCACCGCCGTGAAGTGGTGAGCCGTCGCACGGTGTTCAACCTGCGCAAGGCCCGCGACCGTGGCCACGTGCTCGAAGGCCTCGCCGTCGCCCTGGCCAATATCGACGACTTCATCGCCATCATCCGCAACGCCCCCACCCCGCCGGTGGCCAAGGCCGAGCTGATGGCCCGCCCCTGGGACAGCAAGCTGGTGCGCGAGATGCTCACCCGCACGCGCGCCGACGGCGGCACGGTCAATGCCGACGACTACCGCCCCGAAGGCCGGGAAAAGAACTATGGCATGGGCAACGACGGCCTGTACCGCCTGTCCGATACGCAAGCCCAGGAAATCCTGCAGATGCGTCTGCAGCGCCTGACGGGCCTGGAGCAGGACAAGATCGTCGCCGAGTACAAGGACGTCATGGCCGAGATCGAGGATCTGCTCGACATCCTGGCCAAGCCCGAGCGCGTGGCCATCATCATCGGCGAGGAACTCGGTGCCATCAAGCAGGAGTTCGGCCAGAGCAAGCTCGGCGCGCGCCGCAGCCAGGTGGAGCACAACGCCCAGGACCTGGCCACCGAAGACCTGATCACCCCGACCGATATGGTGGTGACGCTCTCGCACTCAGGCTACATCAAGAGCCAGCCCCTGTCCGAATACCGCGCCCAGAAACGCGGCGGCCGCGGCAAGCAGGCCACCGCCACCAAGGAAGACGACTGGATCGACCAGCTCTTCATCGCCAACACGCACGACTACATCCTGTGCTTCTCCAACCGTGGCCGGCTCTACTGGCTCAAGGTCTGGGAAGTGCCCGCCGGTTCGCGCGGTTCGCGCGGCCGCCCCATCGTCAACATGTTCCCGCTGCAGGAAGGCGAGAAGATCAACGTGGTGCTGCCGCTGACCGGT
Organism: uncultured Hylemonella sp.; assembly: GCA_963513855.1. Classification (GTDB taxonomy): domain Bacteria; phylum Pseudomonadota; class Gammaproteobacteria; order Burkholderiales; family Burkholderiaceae_C; genus Hylemonella. Next base: position 7,759 of record CAUPRZ010000036.1, on the reverse strand, counting down.
GACAACCGCAGCTTCCCGGCCAACCACTACGTGTTCATGGCCACCTCCATGGGCACGGTCAAGAAGACGACGCTCGACGAGTTCAGCAACCCGCGCAAGGCCGGCATCATTGCCGTGGACCTGGATCCGGGTGACTTCCTGATCGGCGCTGCCCTGACCGACGGCCAGCACGACGTCATGCTCTTCAGCGATGGCGGCAAGGCCGTGCGCTTTGACGAGAACGACGTACGTCCCATGGGTCGCAACGCCCGCGGTGTGCGCGGCATGACGCTGGACGACGGCCAGAGCGTGATCGCCATGCTGGTGGCCGAGGACGAGCAGCAAAGCGTGCTGACCGCCACCGAAAACGGTTACGGCAAGCGCACCTCCATCCTGGAATACACGCGCCACGGCCGCGGCACCAAGGGCATGATCGCCATCCAGCAGAGCGAACGCAACGGCAAGGTCGTCGCCGCCACGCTGGTGCATGTCGACGACGAGATCATGCTGATCACCGACAAGGGCGTGCTGGTGCGCACCCGTGTCAGCGAAATCCGCGAACTCGGCCGCGCCACCCAGGGCGTGACCCTGATCGGCCTGGACGAAGGCGCCAAGCTCAGCGGCCTGCAGCGCATCGTGGAGAACGACGCCAACGGCAACGATGGCGAAGGTGAGACCGGCGACGCCGCTGAGGACGCTAACTCCTGATGCAACGCCCCTACAACTTCTCGGCCGGCCCCGCCACCATGGCCCCCGAGGTGCTGCAGCAAGCCGCCAGCGAGATGCTGGACTGGCACGGCAGCGGCATGGGCGTGATGGAGATGAGCCACCGCGGCAAGGAGTTCATCAGCATCTATGAGCAGGCCCAGGCCGATCTGCGCGAGCTGCTCGCCATCCCGAAGAACTTCCACATCCTCTTCATGCAGGGCGGTGGCCTGGCGGAAAACGCCATCGTGCCGCTGAACCTCTGCGGACGGAAATCCGGCGGCACGGTCGATTTTGTGTTGACCGGCAGCTGGAGCCAGAAGTCCATCAAGGAAGCACGCAAGTACGGCAACGTGAACGTGGCGGCCACCGACGAAGCCAACCAGTTCACACAGCTGCCTGCCCCCGGGAGCTGGAAACTCAGCTCGGACGCCAGCTATGTGCACCTGTGCTCCAACGAGACCATCCACGGTGTCGAGTTCCACGAACTGCCTGACCTCAAGGCCCTGGGCTCGGACGCCCCGCTGGTGGTCGACTTCTCCTCCCAGGTCGCCTCGCGCCCCACGGACTGGTCGCGTGTAGGCCTGGCTTTCGGCGGCGCGCAGAAAAACCTGGGGCCGGCCGGCCTGACCCTGGTCGTCGTGCGCGAAGACCTGCTGGGCCATGCCCTGCCCGCCTGCCCCAGCGCCTTCGACTACAAGACCGTGGCTGACAACCAGTCCATGTTCAACACCCCGCCGACCTATGCCATCTACATGGCCGGTCTGGTCTTCCAGTGGCTGAAAAAGCTGGGTGGTGTACCGGCCATCGAGGCGCGCAACATCGCCAAGGCCAAGCTGCTCTACGAGGCAATCGATGGCTCGCAGCTCTATGTGAACAAGGTTGCACGCGACTGCCGCTCCCGCATGAACGTGCCTTTTTTCCTGCGCGACGAATCGCGCAACGAGGCCTTCCTGGCCGGTGCCAAGGCGGCCGGACTGCTGCAGCTCAAGGGCCACAAATCGGTGGGTGGCATGCGCGCCAGCCTCTACAACGCCATGCCCCTCGAAGGCGTGCAGGCCCTGGTGGCCTACATGCGAGAATTCGAGCGTAAATCATGACCCCCCTGAAGCGCCTTCGGCGCCCCCCCCCCAAGGGGGGGCGCACCCAGCGGCCCGGCACAGCCGGTTCCGTGGGTGCCTGCGCACGGGTCACGCGCATGCCTCTGTGCCATGCACAAAGAATCTAAGATGGCCAAGACCCTACCCGAACTGCGCATCCAGATCGACGCCCTGGACCAGGAGCTGCTGGCTCTGCTGAACCGCCGCGCCGGCCTGGCCCATGAAGTGGGCGAGATCAAGAAGGTCGAGGGCTCGCCTGTCTTCCGTCCCGAGCGCGAAGCCCAGGTCATCAACGGCCTGCAGGCTGGCAACGCCGGTCCGCTCAAGCGTGAAAGCGTGGCCAGCATCTGGCGCGAGATCATGTCGGCCTGCCGCGCCCTGGAAGCGCCGCAGCGTGTGGCCTATCTGGGCCCGACCGGCACCTTCAGCGAACAGGCCGCCCTGCAATTTTTCGGCTCCAGCATCGAGCGCGTGCCCTGCGGCAGCATCGACGAGGTCTTCCGCGCCACCGCCGCGGGCAGCGCCCAGTACGGCGTGGTGCCCATGGAAAACTCCACCGAGGGCATGGTCTCGCGCTCGCTGGATCTGTTCCTGACCTCGCCCCTGCACGTGATCGGTGAAACCAGCCTGCTGGTGCGCCACAACCTGCTGCGCCAGTCCGACTCGCTCGAAGGCATCACGGCCGTCTACGCCCACCCCCAGGCCCTGGCCCAGTGCCAGCACTGGCTCAACACCCACCTGCCGCACGCCGAGCGCCATGCGGCCGCCAGCAATGCCGAAGGCGCGCGCCTGGCCTCGACCAATCCGGCCTGGGCCGGCATTGCCAGCGAGCGTGCCGGCAGCGAATTCGGCCTGCACGTGGTGGCCCACGCCATCCAGGACGATGCCTACAACCGCACGCGTTTTGCCGTGGTCTGCCTGCCGCAGACCCTGGCAACGCCGGAGAGCTCGGGCAAGGACTGCGTGAGCCTCATCGTCTCTGTGCCCAACCGACCCGGCGCCGTGCACGACCTGCTGGTTCCGCTGAAAAAACACGGCGTGTCCATGACCCGCTTTGAATCGCGCCCGGCACGCTCGGGCCAATGGGAATACTATTTCTACATCGACATCCAGGGCCACACCTCCGAGCCCCATGTCGTCGCCGCGCTGCAGGAGTTGCAGACCCTGTGCGCGTTCTACAAGGTCCTGGGAACCTACCCGGTAAGTGAATGATGTTTGAACAGCTCGGTTTGATCGGTTGCGGCCTCATGGGCAGCTCCTTTGCACTCGCACTCAAGCGGGCCGGCCTGGTCAAACGCGTGGTGGGTTACAGCAAATCCCCCTCGACCACCGAACGTGCACGCCAGCTCGGCGTGATCGACGTCGAAGCCCCCTCGGCCCTGCTGGCCGTCTCGGGTGCCGACATCGTGCTGATTGCGGTGCCGGTCTCGGCCACCGAAGCCACCTTCAAGGCCATCAAGCATCTGGTCACACCGCAGATGCTGATCATGGACGTGGGCTCGACCAAACGCGAAGTGGTGGATGCCGCCCGCCGTGCCCTGCGCGAGCAGGTGGGCTCCTTTGTGCCGGCCCACCCCATCGCCGGCAAGGAAGTGTCGGGCGTGGAACACGCCGACCCCGACCTCTACGCCGGCAAGCAGATCATCCTCACCCCGCTGGACCGCACCCATGCACCCCAGGTGCAGCAGGCCATCGACGTCTGGTCGGCCCTGGGCTGCAGCGTGCTCAAGATGACACCCGAGGCACACGACGCGGCCTTCGCCGCCGTCAGCCATCTGCCGCACCTGATCGCCTTTGCGCTGATGAATTCCATCGCCGGTCAGGGCCAGGGCAAGGACTTCCTCGCGCTGGCCGGCCCGGGTTTCCGCGACTTCACGCGCATCGCCGCCAGCGACCCGCAGATGTGGCGCGACGTGCTGATCTCCAACCGCGAAGAACTGATCACCCAGTCCAAGCTCTTCCAGCGCAATCTGCAGGCGTTGGAACTCATGATCTCCAATGGCAACGTCGACGCGCTCGAAGAGCTGATCACCCAGGCCAGCGACGCCCGTGCGCACTGGAGCATGAACAAGAATCGCCGCTGATCCAGGGTCTGTTCACACTCATTTCTCAAGATGCGTTGCGGATCAAAAAAGTCATGCGGTAGGCGCGTGGACGCCGCCGGGGTAACCCCCGGCAAGTCCGCGCAACACCCCGCATGGCTTTTTTGGCCGCAACCCATAGGGAACGGGGTGAAAACCGCGCCACTCGTTGTTGTACTCCTAGCCCAGGCGGCCAGCCTGGGCGTCGTCGCGCGCCTAGATTGGCACCGTTTTCACCACGTTCGCACTTGAGAAATGAGTGCGAACAGACCCTAGTCCGCGCGCCGATGTACAACACCGCTTTCCTTGACCTGCCGCCACTGGCCGGCGCCCACGGCCGGGTGGTCCTGCCCGGCTCCAAGAGCATCTCCAACCGTGTGCTGTTGCTCTCGGCCCTGTGCGAGGGCCGCACCACGCTGCACGACCTGCTCGATTCCGACGACACGCGTGTGATGCTGGCGGCCTTGCGCCAGCTGGGCTGCGGCGTGGTGCAGAACGGCAGCACCGTCGTGGTTGACGGCATCAACGGCCGACTGCCCCAGACGCCACTGAAGTTTTTCATGGGCAACGCCGGTACCGCCATGCGACCGCTGACGGCCGCGCTGGCCATCGCAGGCGGTGACTTCGAACTCTCGGGCGTGCCGCGTATGCACGAACGCCCCATCGGCGACCTGGTCGACGCGCTGCGCCCCCTGGGCTGCGCCATCGACTATCTGGGCAACGAAGGCTATCCCCCACTGCGTGTTGGTCGCCCGCAACTCAAGCTCGACGCCCCGATCCAGGTGCGCGGCGACGTCTCCAGCCAGTTCCTGACCGCCCTGCTCATGGCCCTGCCCCTGGTCGCGAGCAAAGACATCGTGATCGAGGTGGTAGGCGAGCTGATCTCCAAGCCCTATATCGAGATCACGCTCAACCTGCTGCAGCGCTATGGCATCCAGGTGCGCCGTGATGGCTGGCAGCGTTTCACCATCCCCGCCGGCAGCCGCTACCAGTCGCCTGGTGTGCTGCACGTGGAGGCCGACGCCTCCTCGGCCAGCTACTTCATTGCCCTCGGCGCCATTGCCGCCCATCAAGCCGCACCGGTGCGCATCGAGGGCGTGGGCGAGAGTTCGATCCAGGGAGATATCAAGTTCGTCGATGCGGCCCGCCAGATGGGCGCACACGTGACGGGTGGCCCCAACTGGCTCGAAATCAGCCGCGGCAGCTGGCCCCTGAAAGCCATCGACCTCGACTGCAACCACATCCCCGACGCCGCCATGACCCTGGCCGTGATGGCGCTCTACGCCGACGGCCCCAGCACCCTGCGCAATATCGCCAGCTGGCGTGTCAAGGAAACCGACCGCATCGCCGCCATGGCCACCGAGCTGCGCAAGCTGGGCGCCACGGTGCAGGAAGGGGCAGATTTCATCCGGATCACCCCCATCGTGCGCTCCGACTGGAAACCGGCCAGCATCCATACCTACGACGACCACCGCGTCGCCATGTGTTTTTCCCTGGCCACCTTCAACCCGGCCGGACTGCCGGTGCGCATCCTGGACCCCAAGTGCGTGGCCAAGACCTTCCCCGACTACTTCGAGGCCCTGTTTTCGGTCACCACACCGCATATCGGCGCCGTGCCCGTGCTCTGCGTCGACGGCCCCACGGCCTCGGGCAAAGGCACGCTGGCCGCAGTCCTGGCCAAGTGCCTGGGTTATCACTTCCTGGATTCCGGTGCCCTGTACCGGGTCACCGCCCTGGCCGCCCTGAACGCCGGCCTGAGCCTGGAACCCGTCAACGAGGCAGCCATTGCCTCCCTGGCCCGACACCTGCCCGTGCGTTTTGAGGGCGACCGGGTGCTGCTGGATGGTCAGGATGTCAGCGACGCCATCCGCAGCGAAGAAGGCGGCATGAACGCCTCCAAAGTCTCCGCCCTGCCGGCCGTGCGCACCGCACTGGTGGCCTTGCAGCACAGCTTTGCCCGCCTGCCCGGCCTGGTGGCCGACGGGCGGGATATGGGCACCGTGATCTTCCCGGACGCCCTGCTCAAGGTGTTTTTGACCGCCAGCGCAGGAAAAAGAGCGGAAAGACGCTATAAGCAGTTGATTTCAAAGGGGATTTCGACTACACTCGAAACCCTTCGCGCCGATCTGGAAGCGCGTGACGCCCGCGACATGCATCGCAGCGTTGCGCCTCTCAAACCGGCGCAGGACGCCCGGTTGCTGGACAACTCGGATCTCTCGATTGAAGAGTCGGTGGATCTCGTGCTGGACTGGTGGCAGGGCAAACAACCGTTCAGATCCGTCTGAGCAGTTGAACGGGCCCAGCCGGCCCCCTTCGCGCAGCAAGCGCTTTGGCCGGCTGGATCGATAACTTAACCCGCGGGACATCCGCACAAACCGCCGTCGAAAGCTACCCCCCCAGTCGCAATGGTGCGGCTGTTACGCCATGGCCTTCCCGCCGTGGACGCCCAGATGGTCTAGGAACTTACATGTCTGAATCTTTTGCCGCCCTGTTTGAAGAATCCCTGACACGCACCGAAATGCGTCCGGGCGAAGTGATCACCGCCGAAGTCGTGCGTGTTGAACACGGTTTTGTCGTCGTGAATGCCGGCCTCAAATCCGAAGCCTATGTGCCGATCGAGGAATTCAAGAACGACCAGGGCGTGCTCGAAGTGCAAGTGGGCGACTTCGTCTCCGTCGCCATCGGCTCGATCGAAAACGGCTACGGCGACACCATCCTGTCGCGCGACACCGCCAAGCGTCTGGCTTCCTGGATGAGCCTGGAAAAGGCCCTGGAATCCGGCGAATTCGTCACCGGCACCACCTCCGGCAAGGTCAAGGGTGGCCTGACCGTGCTGGTCAACGGCATCCGCGCCTTCCTGCCCGGTTCGCTGGTCGACACGCGTCCGACCAAGGACCTGACCCCCTACGAGAACAAGACCCTGGAATTCAAGGTCATCAAGCTCGACCGCAAGCGCAACAACGTGGTGCTGAGCCGCCGTGCCGTGGTGGAAGCCTCCATGGGCGAAGAGCGCGCCAAGCTCATGCAGAACCTCAAGGAAGGTTCTGTTGTTCAGGGTGTGGTCAAGAACATCACCGAATACGGTGCCTTCGTGGACCTGGGCGGTATCGACGGCCTGCTGCACATCACCGACATGGCCTGGCGCCGTGTGCGTCACCCCTCCGAAGTGGTGACTGCTGGCCAGGAAATCACCGCCAAGATCCTGAAGTTCGACACCGAGAAGAACCGCGTGTCCCTGGGTCTGAAGCAGATGGGCGACGACCCGTGGATGGGCGTTTCCCGCCGTTACCCCACCAGCACCCGCCTGTTCGGCAAGATCACCAACATCGCCGACTACGGCGCGTTTGTGGAACTCGAGCCGGGCATCGAAGGTCTGGTGCACGTGTCCGAAATGGACTGGACCAACAAGAACGTGGCCCCCTCCAAGATCGTGTCCCTGGGTGACGAAGTCGAAGTCATGGTCCTCGAGATCGACGAAGACAAGCGTCGTATCAGCCTGGGCATGAAGCAGTGCAAGGCCAACCCCTGGCAGGAATTCGCGCAGAACACCAAGCGCGGCGACCGCGTCAAGGGCCCGATCAAGTCGATCACCGACTTCGGCGTCTTTGTGGGCCTGGCTGCCGGCATCGACGGCCTGGTGCACCTGTCCGACCTGTCCTGGAACGAAGCCGGCGAAGCCGCCGTGCGCAACTACAAGAAGGGCCAGGAAGTCGAAGCACTCGTGCTGGCCGTCGACGTGGACCGCGAACGCATCTCCCTGGGCATCAAGCAGCTGGATCAAGATCCCTTCACCACCTTCACCTCCGTGAACGACAAGGGTGCCAGCGTGACCGGCAAGGTCAAGACCGTCGACGCCCGTGGCGCCGAGATCGATCTGGGCCAGGACATCCTGGG
>CAUPRZ010000035.1:0-10790 GCA_963513855.1 uncultured Hylemonella sp. | reverse complement strand
TCATGTATTCGCAGCCATGGTCACCGGTCCCTTCGACCACGGCATTGGCACCTGAGAGACGCACAGCAAAACGCTCGCCAGCCACGCCGCTGAAGAAGGCTTCGCCGGTGGTGGCACCGTACATCACGGTGTTGCCGACGATGATGTTGCGCGTGGCCTCGCCACGGAAATCGATGCTCGGGCGCACCACGATACGGCCGCCTGACAGGCCCTTGCCCGTGTAGTCGTTGGCGTCACCGATCAGGTAGAGCGTGATGCCGCGCGCCAGAAAGGCGCCAAAGGACTGGCCACCCGTACCCTCCAGCTGGATGCGCAGGGTGTCGTCATTCAGGCCTTCGGGGTGCACCTTGGTCAGCGCGCCCGAGAGCATGGCGCCCACGGAACGGTTGACGTTGCGCACCACCTCCATGAACTGGACCTTCTCGCCCTTGTCGATGGCCGCACGCGACTTCTCGATCAGCACGCGGTCCAGGCTCTTCTCCAGACCATGTTCCTGCTCGGCCACGTGGTAACGCGGCACGGTGGCCGGCGCCACAGGCTGGGCAAACAGGCGGCTGAAGTCCAGGCCACGTGCCTTCCAGTGCTCGATGCCTTTGCGCACGTCCAGCAGGTCGGCGCGGCCGATCATGTCGTCGAACTTGCGGATGCCCAGCTGGGCCATGATCTGGCGCACTTCCTCGGCGATGAAGAAGAAGAAGTTCACCACATGCTCGGGCTTGCCCGAGAACTTCTTGCGCAGCGTCGGGTCCTGCGTGGCCACACCCACCGGGCAGGTGTTCAGGTGGCACTTGCGCATCATGATGCAACCTTCGACAACCAGCGGCGCAGTGGCGAAGCCGAATTCATCGGCCCCCAGCAAGGCGCCGATGGCGACGTCGCGGCCGGTCTTCATCTGGCCGTCGGCCTGCACGCGGATACGGCCGCGCAGGCGGTTGAGCACCAGGGTCTGCTGGGTCTCGGCCAGACCGATCTCCCAGGGGCTGCCGGCGTGCTTGATCGATGACCAGGGCGAGGCGCCCGTGCCGCCGTCATGGCCGGCGATCACCACGTGGTCGCTCTTGCACTTGGCCACGCCCGCGGCGATGGTGCCCACACCGATCTCGGACACCAGCTTGACGCTGATGCTGGCGTGCGGTGCCACGTTCTTCAGGTCGTGGATCAGCTGGGCCAGGTCCTCGATGGAGTAGATGTCGTGGTGCGGCGGCGGAGAGATCAGGCCCACGCCCGGCACCGAGTGGCGCAGCTTGCCGATGTAGTCGGACACCTTGCCGCCTGGCAGCTGGCCGCCCTCGCCCGGCTTGGCGCCCTGGGCCATCTTGATCTGGATCTGGTCGGAACTGCTCAGGTACTCGGCCGTGACGCCGAAACGACCCGAAGCCACCTGCTTGATCTTGGAGCGCAGCGAATCGCCGTCCTGCAACGGCAGGTCCACTTCGACCTGATCGGCACCGATCACACTCTTGAGCGTTTCACCCTTCTTGATCGGAATGCCCTTGAGTTCGTTGCGGTAACGCGCGGGGTCTTCACCCCCTTCACCGGTGTTGCTCTTGCCGCCAATGCGGTTCATGGCCACGGCCAGCGTGGCGTGCGCCTCGGTGGAGATGGAACCCAGGGACATGGCACCGGTGGCGAAACGCTTGACGATCTCGCTCGCGGCCTCAACCTCCTCCACGGGAATGGCCTTGGCCGGATCGATCTTGAACTCGAACAGGCCGCGCAGCGTCAGGTGGCGCTTGCTCTGGTCGTTGATGATCTGCGCGTATTCCTTGTAGGTGTTGAAGCTGTTGGCACGTGTGCTGTGCTGCAGCTTGGCAATGGCATCGGGCGTCCACATATGCTCTTCACCACGGGTACGCCAGGCGTACTCACCGCCGGCATCCAGCATGGTGGCCAGCACCGGATCGTTGCCATAGGCCGCCTTGTGCATGCGGATGGCTTCCTCGGCCATCTCGAACACACCGATGCCTCCCACACGGCTGGGGGTGCCGGTGAAGTACTTGGCGATGGTTTCGCTGTTGATGCCGATGGCTTCGAACAGCTGGGCGCCGCAGTAGGACATATAGGTCGACACGCCCATCTTGGACATGATCTTGGACAGACCCTTGCCGATCGCCTTGATGTAGTTGTAGATGGCCTTGTCGGCGCTCAGCTCACCCGGCAGGTCCTGGTGCATGGCAGCCAGGGTTTCCATGGCCAGATAGGGGTGGACTGCCTCGGCGCCGTAGCCGGCCAGCACGCCGAAGTGGTGCACTTCACGCGCGGTGCCGGTCTCGACGACCAGACCGGCGGAGGTGCGCATGCCTTCACGCACCAGGTGCTGGTGAATGGCTGACAGCGCCAACAGCGCGGGTATGGCCACCTGGGTGGCGCTGATTGCACGGTCGCTGATGATCAGGATGTTCTTGCCGCCCTTGATGGCGTCGACCGCCTCGGCACACAGCGAAGCCAGCTTGGCCTCGACACCCTCGCGACCCCAGGCCAGCGGATAGGTGATGTCCAGCGTGGCGCTGCGGAACTTGCCCTGGGTCGTGGTCTCGATGCTGCGCAGCTTGGCCATGTCCGAGAAGTCCAGGATGGGCTGGCTCACCTCGAGACGCATGGGCGGGTTGACCTGGTTGATGTCCAGCAGGTTGGGCTTGGGTCCGACAAAGGACACCAGGGACATCACGATGGCTTCGCGGATCGGATCGATCGGCGGGTTGGTCACCTGGGCAAACAACTGCTTGAAGTAGTTGTACAGCGGCTTGTTCTTGTCGGACAGCACGGCCAGCGGGCTGTCGTTGCCCATGGAGCCGATGCCCTCCTCGCCATTGACGGCCATGGGCGCCATCAGGAACTTGATGTCCTCCTGCGTCATGCCAAAGGCCTGCTGGCGGTCCAGCAGAGTGATCGGGTTGGCCACGGGCAGGCTCTCGACACCGGTCGCCACGTCGTCGAGTTTGATGCGCAGGTTCTCGATCCACTGCTTGTAGGGCTTGCTGTTGGCGAGGTTGGCCTTGAGCTCCTCGTCATCAATCATGCGGCCCTGTTCCAGGTCGATCAGGAACATCTTGCCGGGCTGCAGGCGCCATTTACGCACGATCTTGTTCTCGGGCACGGGCAGCACGCCGGACTCGGAGCCCATGATCACGAGGTCGTCATCGGTGATGCAGTAGCGCGAGGGGCGCAGGCCGTTGCGGTCCAGCGTGGCGCCGATCTGGCGACCGTCGGTGAACACAATGGAGGCCGGGCCGTCCCAGGGCTCCAGCATGGCCGCGTGGTACTCATAGAAGGCCTTGCGGCGCTCGTCCATGGTGGTGTGCTGTTCCCAGGGCTCGGGAATCATCATCATCACGGCTTGGCTGATGGGGTAGCCGGCCATGGTCAGCAGTTCGAGGCAGTTGTCGAAGGTGGCCGTGTCGGACTGGCTGGCAAAGCTGATCGGGTAGAGCTTCTGCAGGTCGTTACCAAGCACCGGCGAAGACATCACGCCCTCGCGCGCCTTCATCCAGTTGTAGTTGCCCTTGACCGTGTTGATCTCGCCGTTGTGGGCCACATACCGGTAGGGGTGGGCCAGCGGCCACTCGGGGAAGGTGTTGGTCGAGAAGCGCTGGTGCACCAGGCCCAGCGCGGACACGCAGCGTTTGTCCTGCAAGTCCAGGAAGTAGGTGCCCACCTGATCGGCCAGCAGCAGGCCTTTGTAGACCATGGTGCGGCTGGACATGCTCGGCACGTAATATTCCTTGCTGTGCTTGAGTTGCAGAGCCTGGATGGCGGCGCTGGCCGTCTTGCGGATCACGTAGAGCTTGCGCTCCAGGGCGTCCTGCACGATCACGTCGCTGCCGCGGCCGACAAAGACCTGGCGCATGATCGGCTCTTTTTCGCGCACGGCTGGCGACATGGGCATCGCGAGGTTGACCGGCACATCGCGCCAACCCAGCAGCACCTGGCCTTCGGCCTTGATGGCGCGCTCCATCTCCTGCTCGCAAGCCAGACGCGAGGCGTGTTCCTTGGGCAGGAAGATCATGCCCACGCCATATTCGCCTTGCGGCGGCAGCGTCACGCCCTGCTTGGCCATCTCTTCACGGTAGAGCGCGTCCGGCAGCTGAATCAGGATGCCCGCACCGTCACCCATGAGTTTGTCGGCACCCACTGCGCCACGGTGATCCAGGTTTTCGAGGATCTTGAGTGCGCCCTGGACGATCTCATGGGTCTTCTGACCCTTGATGTGCGCCACAAAACCCACGCCACAGGCGTCGTGCTCATTGGCACTCGAATACAAACCGTTTTCTTGCAGATGCTGGATTTCGGCGGCCGTGGTCATGGCGCACTCCTCAATATTTCACAGGGGTTGCAAGCATAGTGCAGCGCAGCACGTTTTGCCAGCAATTTAATAGGGGTCAGATTCTTATTATTTGTTGATTTTTTTGTTCAACAAATAAATGGGGACATATTAAAAAATAATGACTGTCGCTGTCGGTCATTACCGGCAGCAAGAATCAGGCCGTTTTGGCGCGGGAGGTCGGGCGCCCTGCGGCCGCCTTGCTGAGGCGGCGCTCGGTCTTTTGCTGCAACTGGGCCATGAAATCCGGCCCGCCCAGAGCCCAGCCCTTGAGCACGGACTCCGTCAGCGCCTGTTGCTGGGACGCCGACAGGCCCTCTTGCACCAGACGCGCATACGCGGCCTCGCGCGCAAAAGGCGTGTTGCCCAGGGCCCAGTACAGGGGATGGGGATTGACCAGCCGATCGATGCGCAGACCGGCGTAATGCCCATGGCTGGACCAGGCGTAGTCGCGCGCCTGACCGGCCAGCCCGGCCCGTACGGGATTGAGATCGATATAGGCCATGCAAGCCAGCAGATAAGACTCCGTCTCGATCAACGTGGATTTGTAGCGCCCTTCCCAGAGCGTGCCGCTGCGGCCATGGCGATCGTTGAAATACCGTACGTAGCGCCGCCCGACGGCCTGCATCATGCGTGGCAGGCCCTCGCCCGTCTGCGGCGTGAGCAGCAGATGGAAGTGGTTGTCCATCAACACATAGGCATGGACAGCCACCTCGAATTGCCGGGCCTGGGATTCCAACAGCTGCAGCATCTGCTGGCGGTCCGCCTCATCCATAAAAATGGACTGCCGGTTGTTGCCCCGCTGGATGACGTGGTGCGGGTATCCGGGAACGCTGAGACGGGGCAGGCGGGCCATGGTGATGCAGCTTGAAGTCCGCCGCATCATAGAGCCAATCTGGCCCCGATTAACTTACATCTTGGGTGCTTTGACCACACGCACCTTGCCACTGGTGGTGATCATGATGACCGCCTCACCGGGCTCGAAAACCTCCGCGCCCTTGCCCTGAACAATGGCACGGCGGTCACCATTCTTGAGCTGCACCAGAATTTCATAGGCCTCTTCCCGCGTGCCGGCGCGTTCGATCACATTGCCGGCCACCGCGCCCGCCACCGCACCGACGATACCGATGACCTGCGCCTCACGCTGACTGCCGCCGGCACCATAACCGGCAATACCGCCCACGGCGCCACCGGCGGCAGCGCCCACGCCCGACTGGCTGCCTTCAACCGTCACAGGACGCACAGAGAGCACCACCGCATCGACCACCGTCGACAAGCGCTGCGCATCACCGCGCTGGATCACATCCGGACTGCTGGTAGCGCAACCGGCCAGCAGCAACACCAGACCCCACATCCCAAGCTTCTTCATGATTCGACCTTTATCAAAACAAGGCGCATGCTCCGCGCCGACTTTCATGCAACGCCCACAGTCTCCGGCGGTTGACTCTCGGGCAGACGGAAGCGGGTCTGCAGCAAGGCCTCGAGGCCGAACTGCTCCAGTATCTCCCGCAGACGCTGGGCGGCGGCCCGTTTGCGCTGCCCCGTGTACCGCGCCAGGATCAACTCGTTCTTGAGACTGTGCTCCCAACCCACGAGTTCCGTCACCGTCACCTGGTAGCCCATGGCCTCCAGGTAAAGACAGCGTAAAACGTTGGTGATCTGGCTGCCCAGCTCGCGGGTGTGCAGGGGATGCCGCCAGAGCTCGGCCAGTGGTGTGCGGGAGAGAGACAAGGCCTTGCCCGCATTCAGCGCACGCGCCACCTCGGCCTGACAGCAGGGCACCAGCACCATACAACGGGCCTGCTTTTGCAGGCCGAAGGCGATAGCGTCGTCCGTGGCGGTGTCGCAGGCATGCAGAGCGGTGACCACGTCAATGCGCTCCGGCAGTTCCTGCGACTGCATGGACTCGGCCACGCTGAGGTTGAGGAAGGCCATGCGGCCGAAGCCCAGGCGCTGCGCTAGCACACGCGATTTCTGCACCAGCTCGGGTCGGGTCTCGATGCCATAGACCTGGCCCGCCGCTCGCGCGCGGAAATAGAGGTCGTAGATGATGAAACCCAGGTAGGACTTGCCGGCCCCATGATCGGCCAGCGTGATGCCTTGCCCCTCCCCCGGCTTGGCCTCCAGCTCATTGAGCAATTCCTCAATGAAGTGAAACAGGTGGTAGACCTGCTTGAGCTTGCGCCGGCTGTCCTGGTTGAGCTTGCCCTCGCGCGTGAGGATGTGCAGTTCCTTGAGCAGCTCGACCGACTGCCCTGCGCGCAAACCCAGATCCTGGGCGGCGTCTTGCCCCGGTTGCGCGGTTTTCTTTTTCATCGTGGTGCTCCCGGCCCATCGTCCTCAAGGCTGCGTTGCAGACCCAGGGCCTGCCAACCGGCAGGGCCCAGTTCACGCAGACGCTGCATATTGCGTTCATAGATTTCCTCGGCCTCGGGGAAAGCCTCCACCGCACGATCGATACTGGCTTCGCGCAGCAGATGCAGGGTGGGATAAGGCGCGCGGTTGCTGTAATTGGTGATGTCGTCCGGCGCCGTCCCCGCAAACTGGAACTGCGGATGAAAGCTGGCAATCTGCAATACACCTTGCAGGTCCAGCTCTTCCAGCAGCGCATCTGCCTCACCCAGGAAATCATTGAAGTCCAAGAAATCTTCCAGGCATCTGGGGGCCATCAGCAGCGTGGTATCGCGCACTTCGGAATCAGCGTCGACCAATGCCAACAACTCGCGTCGCAGTTCCTCGCGCAAGGCCTGCGTCTCCTCTGCTGCGCTCACGACCCAGTGGATCTGACCCTTGACGTGTACGCTCTTGGCAAAGGGACAGAGGTTGAGCCCGATCACGGCACGCTCCAGCCAGGCCTGCATGTCCCGGCAGACGATGGCCTGCACCTCCGGCGTGACCGTCATACGTTCAATCATGGCGCACTCCTGCGGCCCAGCTGCACCGTCAGCCAGAGGCCCATCACTGAACACAGCCCCGTCACACCCCAGGTCCAGTGCCAGCCTCCCACGCGGCTGGCGACCCAGGCCACCAGTGGCGGGCCGGCAAACTGCCCGAAGGAGGCCCACTGCTGCATCCAGCCCACCGTGGTGGACACCGTGCCCGCCCCCGGTGCCAGCCGCACCGCCAGGGAAAACAGCGTGCCGGGAATCATGCCCCCGAGCATGGAGAACAGCAGCACAGCGACAAAACGCATGGCCGTCGGCAAACCCGTGCCTTCGGCGCTCATGGGCCAGACGGCAAAGGCCAGCAAGGTGCCCAGCCCCATGGCGGCAAAACCCGTGTAGAGCAGCACCTGCGGCCGCACACCACGGCTCAGCAGACGCCCCGAAGCGATATTGCCCACCATGTTGACGCCCGCGACCAGCGCCGTTAGTACGGCGCTCAGGCCACCGGCCACACCGGCCTGGGCGTAGATCGTGGGCAGAAAACCGATGACGGCCAGCCATTGGCCCGAATACATGGCAAAACTCAGGGCCACCAACCAGGGGCCAGGCGCACGCAGCGTCAGCCGTAGGCGACCCCACCAGCCAGTGACCGGCACATCGCCTGCCGTGCTGGCGGGCGCATGCTGCCCGTCCGCCGGCACCGACCGCAGCACCCATACGGCCATGGCCAGCGTGATGGCCGCCAGCAGCCACCACCAGAAAGACCAGCCAGCCAGCGAAATCACCAGCGGACCGCAGAGCAGGGCCAAGGCCGTGCCCAGGGGCATATAGGCGCCCCAGAGCCCGAGCATGGCACTCATGCGCTCGGGTGCTACCAGCAGACGGATCAGACTAGGCGCAGGCATGGACACCAGCAGAAAGCCCAAGCCTTCGACCGCCCGTAGGAACAGCAGCGTCTGCGCATCACGCGCCCAGCCACCGAGCAGGGAGGCCAGCGTCAGCAGGAGCAGGCCGCCGACCATGCTGCGCTTGAGCCCCAGGGTATCGGCAGACAAACCCACCAGCAGCCCCAGCGTCATGCCTGCCAGTTGCACCAGAGACAGCAGGAAACCTGCCTGCAGCAGTGTGATGCCCAGCGCCTCGCTGAGCACGGGCAGGGCCGGCGAGAGCTTGCCCACATGCAGTGCGGCGGCCACACCGGCGCCGATCACGATCCAGGCGGCACGTGTGCCCTGCGCTGGCACCACTGCGCTCATGCCCACACCCTGTGTCCCGTCAGACGCTCGTGCTCACGGCTGGCATAACGGTCCGTCATGCCGGCGATGTAATCGGACACGATGCGCAGCAAGGCGTTTTCGGCATCGTCTTGTGTCTGCACCAGTCGCGCGCGCGCTGCATGACCAGCCTGCATTTCCTGCGGCGCCTCGCGGTAGGCCTTGAACAGCTCCTGGATCACCTGACGCGCCAGACCCGTGGTCTGCATGACCTGCGGATGGCGGTACAGGTTCTGGAACAGGAACTTCTTGAGCACGACGGAGCGCTCCCGCATGTCGGCGCTGAAGCTCAGCTGCGACGGCAATCGGCGCGCGGCATCCGGACTCTCCGGCCGGCTGGCATCGAGCCTGGCCTGTGTGGTAGCGATCACGTCATAAACCTGCGCACTGAGCATGCGTCGGATGCTCTCGTAGAGCAGACGCCGGCCGGCATCGGGCCGACCCAGCTGCGGGTGCGCCACCAGAGCCTCCTGGTGCCAGGTTTCGAACATGGGGATGGCGGCGAGCTGCTCCAGGGTGATCAGCCCTGAGCGCACCCCGTCGTCGATGTCGTGCGCGTTGTAGGCAATCTCGTCGGCGAGGTTGCACAGCTGTGCCTCCAGGCTGGGCTGGGTACGGTCCAGGAAACGACGCGCCACACCACCGGGTTCATGCGCCTCGATCAATTCGGCATTGCTGCGCGAACAATGCTTGAGGATGCCCTCACGTGTCTCGAAGGTCAGGTTGAGTCCGTCGAATTCAGGATAACGCTCTTCCAACTGGTCGACCACCCGCAGGCTCTGCAGGTTGTGCTCAAAGCCACCATGGCCTGCCATGCATTCGTTGAGTGCATCCTGCCCCACGTGCCCGAAGGGCGTGTGCCCCAGGTCATGCGCAAGCGCTATGGCTTCAACGAGGTCTTCATTCAAGCCCAGGGACCGCGCGATCGAACGCCCCAGCTGCGCGACTTCCAGCGAATGCGTCAACCGTGTCCGGAACAGGTCTCCCTCATGGTTCAGAAAGACCTGGGTCTTGTAGACCAGACGGCGAAAGGCCGTCGAGTGGACGATGCGATCACGGTCACGTTGGTACTCGGTGCGTGTCGGTGCCGCCGCTTCGGGATGGCGCCGCCCCCGTGTGCGCGCCGGATCACTGGCGTAGACAGCAGGCATCAATGACCTCGCGCACTAGCGCATCGGGTGCACCCCGCACGCCGGCCCTGCCCGGCTGCTCGATCACGACAAACTTGATTTCACCGGCCTCGGCCTTTTTGTCGACGCGCATCAATTCCAGGAAACGCCCGGCGTTGTCACCGGCATCCAGCACTGGACCGACGACGGGCAGACCTGCCCGCTCGATGAGACGGCGCAATCTCTGCACAAAGGCGGTGTCCACCAGCCCCAGGCGCTGCGACAGCGTGGCCGCCATCACCATGCCGCAACCCACGCCCTCCCCGTGCAACCAGGCACCATAACCCAGCCCGGCTTCGATGGCATGGCCGAAGGTGTGGCCGAAATTGAGGATGGCTCGCAGGCCGGCCTCGCGCTCATCCTGTCCCACCACCTCGGCCTTGATCTCACAGCTGCGGCGCACCGCATAGGCCAGAGCGTCGACATCACGGGCGCGCAAGGCATCCATGTTCTGCTCCAGCCAGCCCAGCAAGGCCATGTCCGCAATCGGCCCGTACTTAATGACTTCGGCCAGTCCTGCGCTGAGTTCACGTTCGGGCAAGGTCTTGAGTGTGTCCAGATCACAGATCACGCGTTGCGGCTGGTAGAACGCGCCGATCATGTTCTTGCCCATGGGATGGTTGATGGCAGTCTTGCCTCCCACGGACGAATCGACCTGGGCCAGCAGCGTGGTGGGCACCTGCACAAAGGGCACGCCCCGCATATAGCTGGCCGCGGCAAAACCGGTCATGTCACCGACCACCCCGCCTCCCAAGGCATAAAGCACGGTCTTGCGGTCACAGCCACGTGCGAGCAGGGCATCAAAAATCTGGTTCAGGGTCTGCCAGTCCTTGTAGGCCTCACCATCCGGCAGGTCTACTTGGTGGATCTGCTGATAGTGAGCGGACAGCTGGCGCTGCAGGTTTGCAGCGTACAGTGGCGCGACTGTGTTGTTGCTCACAATCAGCGCCTGGGTGGCCTTGGGCAGACCGGCATAGCTGGCCGGCTGCGTCAGCAGACCACTACCTATCAGGATGGGGTAACTGCGCTCACCCAAAGCGATCTGCAGGGAGGTGGGAGCCTGGGGCTCCGTAGAAATGGCATGTGACATGCCCTCTAGTTTAGGCCAGTGTGACAGACTGGGCGTGCAGCACGGACTCAG
>CAUPRZ010000034.1:0-10849 GCA_963513855.1 uncultured Hylemonella sp. | reverse complement strand
CCAGCAGCATCTGCACGGCGCGCAGGTCGGCAACGGGGTTGAGCAGGTGTGTGGCGAAGGCGTGGCGCATGGTGTGCGGTGACAGCGGCGCGGTGATGCCGGCCACGCGTGCGTACTTTTTCACCAGCTGCCAGAACATCACGCGTGTCATGGCCTCGCCGGCGCGGGCACCACGCACCGTGACAAAGAGGTCGTCGGTCTGCTTGCCCGCCAGCAGCGCGGGCCGGGCCTCCTGCAGATAACGCTGCAGCCATTGCGCGGCCACCTCACCGAAGGGCACTAGGCGTTCCTTGTTGCCTTTACCGAAGACACGCAGCACATGCTCGGACAGGCTGACGTTGAAGGTCTTGAGCCCCACCAGTTCGCTCACGCGCAGGCCGCTGGCGTACATGAGTTCGATCATGGTGCGGTCGCGCAGGCCCAGAGGAGTTTCCTCAGGCGCGGCCAGCAGGGCTTCGACTTGCGCTTCGCTCAGCGTCTTGGGTACCCGCAGAGGCTGCTTGGCGGCCTGCAGGCGCAGGGTGGGGTCGGCATCGATCTGGCGTTCGCGCAGGGCCCAGCGGAAGTAGCGCTTGAAGACCGTGAGGCGGCGGTTGGCCGTGGTGGCACGGGTGAGCGCGTGTCGCTCGGAGAAATAGCCGTTGAGATCGGTTTCCGTGCTCTGCAAAAGAACACGCCCGCGGGCGGCGAGCCAGCGGGCGTAGAGCGTGAGGTCGCGGCGGTAGGCCGTCAGCGTGTTGCGTGACAGGCCCTCCTCCAGCCACAGGGCATCGACAAAGGCATCGACGGATGCATCGGGAGATGCGTCACCCATGCCCGCGATACCCGGTGCTCAGTCGAGCTTGAGGCCGGCGGAGTCCACCACCTTTTTGTAGACCTCGTATTCGGCCTTCATCTGCACGGCAAACTGCTCGGGCGTGTTGCCGATGATCAGCGAGCCCGTGTCCTCGATGCGCTTGCGCACGGTCGGGTCCTGCAGCACCTGGCGCACGGCAGCGTTGACCTTGTCCACGACCTCCTTGGGCAGGCCCTTGGGGCCGAGGATGCCGTAGTAGGCCATGCGGTTCACCGGCTCCAGGCCCACTTCCTTGAAGGTGGGCACATTGGGCAGCACAGCCAGGCGCTGGGGTGCAGCGACCACGATGGGCACCAGGCGGTTGGCCTGGATGAAGGGCAGGGCCGAGGGCAGGTTGTCAAAGATGATCGGCACCTGGCCGGCCACGGTGTCGTTCAGGGCCGGGCCCGCACCCCGGTAGGGGATGTGCGTCATGAAGGTCTTGGTCTGGCTCTTGTACAGCTCGGTCTGCAGATGGCCGATGCCGCCCGTGCCCGAGGAAGCGTAGGAATACTTGCCCGGCGACTTCTTGAGCTCGGCCAGGAAAGCCTTGTGGTCCTTGGCCGGGAAGCTCGGGTGCACGGCGATCACATTGGGTGTGGCCGCGATGTTGATGATGGCTGTGAAGTCGGTCGCAGCGTTGTAGGGGATCTTGGGGTTGATGGCCGGGTTGGCGGCCGTGGTCGACACCGTGGCCATGCCCAGGATGTAGCCGTCCGGGGCCGACTTGGCCGTCTCGTTGGCGCCCACCACACCACCGCCACCGGCCTTGTTCTCGACGATCACCGGCTGGCCCAGGGCCTTGCCCAGGGGCTCGGAGATCACCCGGGCGATGATGTCCGTGGTGCCACCCGGTGCAAAGGGCACCTGCAGCTTGATGGGCTTGTTGGGATAGCCTTGGGCGAAGGCGGTGCTGGCAGCAGCCAGCAGACTCAGGGCAAACAGGACACGTCGTTGCATGGGTCAATCTCCTCAAATGAACGTGAGGATGATTCTATTGCCCCAGGAGCGCCTTTTTAAGGCGGGTATCCACGGGGTGCGGCCCGACGAATATCCCCAGCAAAGCCTGGTAGAAATCGGCGCCGGCGATGGCCGGACCCCGCGGCACCTCGGTGATGGCCAGCATCAGGCCCTGACCCGGCAGGTAGTCGAGGTTGATGGGGTCACCCTCGCGCACCGCACCGATGGCGTCGATGGTGCGCGAAAACGCTGCAGCACGTGCCTGCAGGGCGGCCCATTCGGTTTCATTGGCGTTTTTCTGCATGCCGCGCACCAGGGCCTTCTTGATTTCACCGGAGTCGACACCCAGGAGCATGCGCAGCTGCAGGCGGCGCGGCACGTCCTGGTCCAGGATCTGCTGCGCCTCGCTGGTCTTCTCGGGCAGGTAGAGCGCGGCCACAAAGGCCTTGAAGATATAGGCCGCCCGCAGGCCCAGGCCGTTGAGCTGCAGCTCGTGGCGGTCCAGGCGGGCGCGCTCGTCAAAACGCTGGCCTTCCAGCACGGCCGCACCGACCGGGGCCGCGGCCAACCCCAGGCTCAGCAGCAGGGGGACCCAGAAAAAATGTCGCATGGCTCTACAACGCCGCCCGGCGGTCGACGGCTGACAGGGCAGGCTGGTATTCTTCCCGGGTGAACTACGCGCAACTGCTGTTTCCCGATTTCTCCCTGATCCTCTGCGGGTATCTGGTCTGCCGCTACACGGCGCTCAGCCGCCCGGTCTGGGACCAGGTCGAGATGCTGGTCTATTACTTTTTGTTTCCGGTACTGCTTTTCCACAGCATCGTGCGCAGCACGCTGGACCTGGCCGGCGCCTCCAGCCTGATCGGTGCGGCGGTGCTCATGGGCCTGGTGGGCATCGCCCTGGCCTATGCCCTGCCCTTTCTGCCCTGGATCGGCCGGCGCATCGACCGGCGCCTGCACGCTGCCAGCACCCAGGTGGCCTTCCGCTTCAACTCCTTCATTGGTCTGGCTCTGGCCGAGCGCCTGGCCGGCGTGCAGGGCCTGCTGCTGATCGCGGTGCTGATCGGTTTCTGCGTGCCGCTGTTCAACGTGGCGGCGGTCTGGCCCATGGCACGCCACGCCAAACGCAGCGTGGGCCGTGAACTGCTGCGCAACCCGCTGATCATCGCCACGGCCTCCGGGCTCATCGCCAATGTGCTGGGTTTCAAGGTGCCGGCCTGGGCCGACCCCACACTCAACCGCATCGGCGCGGCCTCCATCGCCCTGGGCCTGATGGCCGCGGGCGCCGGCCTGCGTTTTTCGAGCCTGGGCCAGGCCAAGATCCTGGCCGTGGCCGTGCTGGCCATCAAGCACCTGGTGCTGCCTCTCGCTGCCCTGGGCTTGGGCCTGGCCTTCGGGCTGAACCCCGCGCAGACCACCATCCTGCTGGCCTTCTCGGCCCTGCCCACGGCCTCCAGCTGTTATGTGCTGGCTGCGCGCATGGGTTATGACGGGGCGTATGTGGCCGGGCTGGTGACACTCTCCACTCTGCTGGGAGTGCTCAGCTTGCCCTTCGCGCTGGGCGTTCTTCGCTAAACCGCCGCCTTGCTCAGAAGCGGAAGTGCAGGGTGACTTCCGGACGGGTCTGGTTGCAATCCGTCATGACCGCGCGGTCGCAGGACTCCTGGCGTTCGTGGACCAGGCCGGCACCGACATAGGCGCTGCGGTCGATGGCGTAGTACAGGCCACCGCGCACACCGTAGCTGTTGTGGCTGGACACGTCGTTGCTGTAGAAGGTGCGCGACAGGAAGGCCGCGGCATAGGGCTTGAAGCTCTGCCCGGTGGCCGACACATAACGCAGCTCGGGGATGATCTTGGTGACGCTGGGGCTGCTGCCACGCCAGAGCTCAAGACCGTGGGGGGCCTCTAAGTGCTCGACAAAAAAGCGACCGTAACGGCCGCTGAGCACGGTGTAGTCCTTGCCGAACTGATCGCCCGTTCCGAGCGAGAACGAAGCGCTGGTCTGACTGCCAGGGCCACTGTACTGAGCGGCGACCGGCAGGGCGGTCAGGGACAGTGTGGCCGCCAGGGCCAGCGTGCGGCGGGAAACCAGGGTCGATAGGCCTGACATCGTGGGTGATCTCCGTCGAAAAAGAAACCACCATACCAGCAGGGCAGCCGCCCCCTGTAACAAAAATCAAGCCTTGAGCTGCTCGGCCATGAAGGCGTGGATGGCCTCGAGCTCGGGCTTGAGCGCCGTGTAGGCGATGCCCTCGCGGCGCAGCAGGGCACGCATGCCGCGATCCACTTCCTTGGCCTGCTCCTCGTCCTGGAAACGACCCGTGCGGATGTACTTGCGCTCGTCGCCGCGCTCGACCATGACGTTGATGTTGTTGTGCTGCTTGTACCACTCGGTGATCTGCTTGCGGGTCTTGCCCACGTCGCAGATGTTGTCGGGGTAGAACTCGTTGTAGTAAAGGACCTGGGGCAGGGAGGATTCGGTCACCAGGTACTGCACCTGGCCGTCGAGCAGCTCCTGCATCTGGAACTGCTGCTGTGCGATCTGGTACTGGTTGCGCAGGGCCTCGAAATCCTTGCGCCACACGAGGGACTTGGCGTAGTCCGGGATCAGCTCCACTGTCTTGTGGTGCAGATGCAGGTACAGGATGATGGCCGAGGTGAACAGCGACTTCTCGCAACCCGGCCCACCGATGATGTTGATCACCTTCGTCGGGTACAGGCGCATCTTGTTCTCGGGCAGATGGGGTGCGACGTAGGTGTACTGGATGGTCATGTTCCGGCTCCGTGGCTCACGATGGGGTCCGCTGCGCCAGGGCCCAGGCTGCGTGCTCACGCACCAGCGCACTCCCCTGCTCCTGCAGTTGCTGCAATGCCCCGACTATCGCAGGGTCGTGTCTGATACGCAAGGCATTGCCCAGGGCCACGGCGATATTGCGTAACCAGCGCTCATGGCCGATGCGGCGAATGGCACTGCCTTCGGTACGACGCAGGAAGTCAGCCTCACTCCAGGCCGCCAGGGCCACCAGGTCCCCACCGCTCTGCTCGGCGCGCGGCGTGAAGTCCGGCAGGGGGTTGCGCTGGGCGTATTTGTTCCAGGGACAGGCCAGCTGGCAGTCGTCGCAACCGTAGATGCGGTTGCCCATGAGCGGGCGCAATTCTTCAGGGATGGCCCCTGGGTGCTCGATGGTCAGGTAGGAGATGCAGCGCCGCGCATCCAGCTTGCCTGGGCCCAGGATGGCCTGCGTGGGGCAGATATCGATGCAGGCACTGCAGCTGCCACAGTGGTTGCTCACGGGCTCGCTGGCCGGCAGGGCGATGTCCACATAGATCTCGCCGAGGAAAAACATGGAGCCAGCCTCGCGGTTCAGCACCAGGGTGTGCTTGCCACGCCAGCCCTGGCCGCTGCGCGAGGCCAGCTCGGCCTCCAGCACCGGCGCCGAGTCCGTGAAGACCCGGTGCCCGAAGTCCCCCATCTCCACCGCCATGCGGTCTGCCAGCTTCTGCAGGCGTGTGCGCATGACCTTGTGATAGTCCCGCCCCCGGGCGTAGAGCGAGACCACACCCTCGCGCGGACGCGTGAGGCGATCGAACTCGATGGCCTGCCAGGCCTCGGGCGGGCTCTGCGGCAGGTAGTCCATACGGGCCGTGATCACGCTCAGCGTGCCCGGCACCAATTCGGCTGGGCGGGCCCGTTTCATGCCGTGCGCGGCCATATAGGCCATCTCACCGTGGAAACCACGCGACAACCAGTCCCTCAATCCCTCTTCTGCAGACGACAAATCGACACCGGTCACGCCGATTTGGGAAAATCCAAGTTCACGGGCCCAGGCCCGTACTTGGGAAACGAATTGACTGCTGTTGAACGCCACGAGACCATTGTAGAAACACGCGTCCTGCACGACGAATCCGCCACGCAGGCTCTGGCCGCGGCCTTGTCCCTGCAACCGGCCTTGCGCAACGCCTGCATCGAACTGCACGGCAACCTGGGCGCCGGCAAGACCACCTTTGTGCGCCACCTGCTGCGGGCCCTGGGTGTGGCCGGTCGTATCAAGAGCCCCACCTATGCCGTGGTCGAGCCGCACGAAGTGCCGGGCCTCAACATCTGGCATTTTGATTTCTACCGCTTCAACGACCCACGCGAATGGGAAGATGCAGGCTTTCGTGACCTCTTCGCCAGCCCCGGCCTCAAGCTCGCCGAATGGCCCGAGAAGGCCACCGGCCTGCTGCCCCTGGCGGACCTGGCCATCACACTGCAGGCCCAACCCGACGAATCGCGGCGCATCACGCTGACGGCACAGACGGGCACCGGCGCGGCCCTGCTGCAGGGGCTGAAGGAAGCGCAGGCATGATGAGCCCCATGAACCGGCGTGAACTGCTGCAGACTGGCACCCTGGTGCTGCTGCTGGGGCGCGCCCACATCGCCCAGGGCGCCGCCATCGTGGCCGTGCGCGTCTGGCCGGCCGATGACTACTCACGCGTGACGCTGGAATCGGACACCGCGCTCAAGGCCAAGCAAACCTTCATCGGCCAGCCCCCGCGCCTGGCCGTGGACATCGAGGGCATCGAGCTCAACCCCGCCCTGCACGAGCTGGTGGCCAAGGTGCTGCCCGAAGACCCCAATATCGCGGGCATCCGCGTGGGCCAGTACGCACCGGGTGTGGTGCGCCTGGTGATCGACCTCAAGCAGGCCATCAAGCCCCAGGTCTTCACGCTCAAGCCCATCGAGCCCTACCAGCACCGCCTGGTCTTTGACCTCTACCCCACCACCCCGCCCGACCCCCTGGCCCAGTTGATTGCCCAGCGCCTGGGCCAGAAGGACCCGGCGCCTGCCGTCCCGCCCGCTGCAACGCGCCCCGAGATCGACCCCCTGGGGGATCTGATCGCGCGCCACGCTGACAAACCACCCACACCCACGCCGGCCTTACCCGCACGCGGCGGCAGCAAAACCGACCGCCTCATCATCATCGCGCTCGACCCTGGCCATGGCGGCGAAGACCCCGGCGCCATCGGCCGCAAGGGCACACGCGAGAAGGACGTGGTTCTGCGGCTGGCACGCCGCCTGCGCGACCGCATCAACGCCAGCAGCGTCAACGGCCACACCATGCGCGCCTACCTCACACGCGACGGCGACTTCTTTGTGCCCCTGCACATCCGCGTGCAGAAGGCGCGCCAGGTGCAGGCCGACCTCTTCGTGAGCATCCACGCCGACGCCTTCTACACCCCGCGCCCCCAGGGCGCCAGCGTCTTCGCGCTGAGCCATGGCGGGGCGTCCAGCAGCGCGGCACGCTGGATGGCGGCCAAGGAAAACAAGTCCGACCTGATCGGCGGCATCAACGTCAAATCCGAGGAAGCCCAGGTCCAGCGCGCCCTGCTCGACATGAGCACCAGCGCCCAGATCAAGGACAGCCTCAAGCTAGCCGGTACCCTGCTGCAGGAGATCGGCCGTGTAGGCAAGCTGCACAAGCCGCATGTGGAGCAGGCCGGTTTTGCCGTGCTCAAGGCCCCCGACATTCCCAGCGTACTGGTGGAAGCCGCCTTCATCAGCAACCCGGAAGAAGAGGCCAAGCTCAACAGCGACCGTTACCAGGAACAGCTGGCCGACGCGCTGATGCGCGGCATCCTGGGCTACTTTGCCAAGAACCCGCCGCTGGCGCGCAACCGCAGCCTCTAACTTCATCCCCGGAAAGTCTGAACCCCATGGATTGGGTCATCCACTACCGCACCCTGCACCCGCTGCACATGGGCCTGGCGCTCAGCAGCGGTGCCCTGTTCGCCCTGCGTGGCGCCGGCCTGCTGGCGCGTCAGCGCTGGTCGCAGCACGTGGTGTTGCGACGCCTGAGCATCATCATCGACACCGGCCTGCTGATCACCG
Source organism: uncultured Hylemonella sp. (assembly GCA_963513855.1). Lineage (GTDB taxonomy): Bacteria > Pseudomonadota > Gammaproteobacteria > Burkholderiales > Burkholderiaceae_C > Hylemonella. The sequence goes on along the minus strand of CAUPRZ010000034.1, from coordinate 3,182 downwards.
CCCTGCGCCTGCTCTGGGAACTGCAGCTCAACCCCCTGGCCACCCCCTGGCTGCAGATCAAGCTGGCCGTGCTGCCGCTGTACATCGCCCTGGGGATCTGCGCGTTCAAGTACGCGCGACAGAAGGAAGTGCGCGCGCTGTGCTACATCGGCGCGCTGGCTAGTTATGGCTTTATCGTCTCGGTGGCGCTGACACGCTCACCCTGGGGACTCTTCACCAGCTGGAACGGTTAATCGTTGTCGAGATGCGGGGGAGATAACCCCTCGGCCGGCTCGCCGGTCTCGGGATCGATCCAGTCGGAAATGCCCAGCTCGCTCTCGGCCTCTTGCAGGCTCTCGCCGGGTTCGGGCGATTCGAGGTCGGCCGCGGCCTCCATATCACCCTGGGCTTCGTCAAAGCTGTCGTAGGGGCCGAATTCACGCCCGCCGTCCGACAGGCTCCAGTAATAGCCGTTGGGGCGCTTGAGGACCTGGCCCACCAGCACCTCGTGAGTCTCGGGCACCGCCTTCATGCTGGCGGTCTCGCGGGCCGGGGCGGCCGGGTTGGCGGCGGCTTTCTTGCGTGGCATGTCTGCACCTTCCTGCGCTCAGTTTGCCGGCGTCGTCACCGCCGGCGCGAACACATCCCTGCCCCCATCATGCACGCAGCCGCCGGCCCCCGGCAAGCTGGTGATTCATCCACCCCAACGGTTTCAGGCGCGCGTCGCGTTGCGGTGCGCCTTCCAGCTGCCGAAGATCACGATCAGACCCGGGATCAGGATCATCGCCCAGATGATCTTGTCCAGATTGGCCTTGACCCAGGGCAGGCTGCCGAGGAAATAACCGGCCGTGCAGATGCCCAGCACCCAGATCGCCGCGCCCACGATGTTGTAGAGCGTGAACTTCACTCGGCTCATCTCGGCCACACCTGCCACAAAGGGCACAAAGGTGCGCAGGAAAGGCATGAAGCGCGCCAGGATGATGGTGATGCCGCCGTAAGTCTCGTAAAAATCATGCGCGCGCTGGAAGGCCCGCTTGTTGAAAAAGCGCGAGTCCTCCCACTGGAAGACCTTAGGGCCGAAATAGCGCCCGATGGAATAGTTGCACTGGTCTCCCAGAATGGCCGCCGCCAGCAGCACCGCCACGGCCAGCGGGTAACTCATGAGCCCTGCACCAGCCAGCGCCCCCACCACAAACAGCAAGGAGTCACCGGGCAGGAAGGGCATGACCACGACCCCGGTCTCGACAAAAACGATGAGGAAGAGCAGCGCGTAGACCCAGGTGCCGTAGTTCTGCACAAAGGCCTCCAGGTGCTGGTCCACGTGGAGGATGAAGTCGATCAGAAAGGAGATGAGTTCCATGGGGCATGATTATCCCTGCCCGCCTGCGTCCGCCTGCCCTGATCCCCGCACGCTGCGGGGAGATCAGCGGCGCAGGCGCTGCACCCCCATCACCACGGCCAGCACCAGCGCACCGGCCACCAGGCCCACGGTGGCGCCAGCCAGTGTGTTGATCACGGCGGCCAGCAGGTTGCCCCAGCCCGCGGCCCAGGCTTCGACCGCATGGGCCAGGGCCGGCCAGCCGTGCAGCAGGATGCCGCCGCCCACCATGAACATGGCGGCCGTGCCCACGACCGATAGCGTCTTCATGAGCCAGGGCGCGGCACGCAACAGGCCCGTGCCCAGGGCCCGCGCGAAACCCGAAGCCGAGCGCTGCAGGCGCAGGCCCAGGTCATCGAGCTTGACGATGCCCGCCACTAGGCCGTAGACGCCCACCGTCATCAGCAGCGAGATGCCCACCAGCACACCCACACGCTGCATCAGCGAGGCCGCCGCCACGGTGCCCAGGGTGATGACCACGATCTCGGCCGAAAGGATGAAGTCGGTGCGCACCGCCCCCTTGATCTTGTCGCGCTCAAAAGCCACCAGGTCCACCGCCGGGTCGGCCAGGGCCTGCAAGGTCTTCTGGTGCGCGGCCTCGTCCTCTTCAGGGCTGTGCAGCCACTTGTGCGCCAGCTTCTCGAAACCTTCGAAGCAGAGAAACGCCCCGCCCAGCATCAACAGCGGCGTGATCAGCCAGGGCGCCAGCCAGCTGATCAGCAAGGCCGCCGGCACCAGGATGGCCTTGTTGATCATCGAGCCCTTGGCCACGGCCCAGACCACGGGCAGCTCACGATCGGCCTTCACCCCTGTAACCTGCTGGGCGTTGAGCGCCAGGTCGTCGCCCAGCACCCCGGCGGTCTTTTTGGCCGCCACCTTGGTCATGGTTGCCACGTCATCCAGGATCGTGGCAATGTCGTCGAGCAGGGCAAGCAGTGTGGTTCCGGCCATAGATGTGTTTCTCCTGACGGGCATCCTACAATGGCCGCGTGAACGCCGTCCTCTCCCCTGCCCCGCGCCGCCCCATCCGTGAACTGCCCGACGAGCTGATCAGCCAGATCGCCGCCGGTGAGGTGGTGGAACGGCCCGCCTCGGTGGTGCGTGAGCTGGTGGACAACGCGCTGGACGCCGGCGCCACCCAGATCACCCTGCGCCTGCTGGCCGGCGGCGTGCGCCTGATCTCGGTGGACGACAACGGCGGCGGCATCCCGCATGAGGAGCTGCCCATTGCGCTGAAGCGCCATGCCACCAGCAAGATCAGCAGCCTGCAGGATCTGGAATCCGTGGGCACCATGGGTTTTCGTGGGGAAGCGCTCGCAGCTATCAATTCGATAGCTGACATGGCGATCCATTCACGCACCTCCGAACAATCCAACGCCTTCCTGCTGGATGGCCGCACCGGCGAGATCAAACCCGTGGCGCGCAGCACCGGCACCACGGTCGAGGTCAAGGAGCTGTTTTTCAGCACCCCGGCGCGCCGCAAATTCCTGAAGACCGACGCCACCGAGCTGGCCCACTGCATCGAGTCCGTGCGCCGCCATGCCCTGGCCCGACCCGACGTGGGTTTTGCCATCTGGCACGAGGGCAAGCTGGTCGAACAATGGCGCGTCTGCAGCGGGCCCGCAGCCCTGCAACAGCGCCTGGCCGATGTGCTGGGCGAGGACTTCCTCCAGACATCCGTGACCGTGGACTTCAGCACGGCCGCCGCGCCCGGCGCTTTCCACGGTGTCCGTGTGTGGGGCCGCGCTGGCATCCCCGACGCTGCGCGCAGCCGCGCCGACCAGCAGTTCTGCTACGTCAACGGCCGTTATGTGCGCGACAAGGT
>CAUPRZ010000033.1:0-10884 GCA_963513855.1 uncultured Hylemonella sp. | reverse complement strand
GCAAGGCAGCCCCGGCCACTGAGCCAGAGTCCCAAGACCCGCCACCTGCCACGGCCAGAAAGCGCTACGACGGCATAGACGATGCAGCCCGTTGTGAATATGCGCTGGATGTCTTGAGCGGCAAGCTCAGGCTGGCCAACGGTGAGGCCATGGATGAACACGAGCGCAAGACGGCAAAAGACGACATCGCCCGCTACTGTCGCTAAGACATAACTTCGGCTCTTGCCTTCCGGTCACTCGTAACGCAAGGCCTGGATCGGCAACAGGTTGGACGCGCGTCGCGCCGGATAGAAGCCGAAAAACACCCCCACCAGGGCCGAGAAGCCCACGGCCAGGACGATGGCACCGAGGGACATGCTCACGTTCCAGCCAGCCAGCGCGCCCACGCCCCAGGTGGCAAAACCGCCCAGCACCACACCGAGTGCGCCGCCGAAGAGCGACAAGGTCACCGCCTCGATCAGGAACTGCGCCAGGATGTCCTGCGGACGTGCGCCCACAGCCATGCGCAGGCCGATCTCGCGCGTGCGCTCGGTCACGCTGACCAGCATGATGTTCATGATGCCGATGCCGCCGATGATCAGGCTGATGCCGGCCACCGCGGCCAGCAGCATCGTCATGATGCGGCTGGCCTCTTCCTGCGCCTGCAATATTTCGGAGAGGTTGCGCACGCTGAAGGTGTCGTCGCCGCCCGGCGGCACCTTGAGGCGCTGGCGCAGCAGTTCGCGCACGCTTTCCTCGGCCAGCTTCATGCTCTGGCCTTCACGCACCTTGACGTGGATGGTCCAGATGCGGCGCACATTACCGCCCGCGTTCCAGATGCGGTTGCGGAAGGTGGACATGGGCATGATGACCACGTCGTCCTGGTCCTGCCCCATGCTGTTTTGTCCCTTGCGCGCCAGCACCCCGATCACGGTGAAGGGCGTGCCACGCACACGGATCACCTGGTCGATCGGGTCTTCGTCGCCAAACAGTTCACGCGCCACGGTCTGGCCCAGCCAGGCCACCTTGGCCGAACCCGCCTGCTCGGCCGGCTCGAACAGGCGTCCGCTCTCCAGCGACCAGTCACGCACTTCGAGGTAGTCGTTGGTGGTGCCGAAGATGCCGGTGTTCCAGTTGGCGTTCTGCGCCACGGCCTGGGCCGTGGTGCGTGAAGACGGCGCTGCCGCCTGCACCTCGGGGATCTCGATGGCAATCGCCTCGGCGTCCTCTTCGGTAAAACGTGAGCGCGTCTGCGCCGCCTGCCGCACACCCGCCGCGCTCAGGCTACCCGGCAGCACCAGCATGACGTTGGAGCCCAGGCCCTTCATCTGTTCCTGCACCCGCTCGGTCGCACCGCTGCCCACGGCAATCATGGTGATCACCGCGGCCACGCCGATGATGATGCCCAGCATGGTCAGGATGCTGCGCAAGGTATTGGCAGCCAGGGCCCGCCAGGCCGTGCGCAGGGCAGCGAACCAGGTCACTGGATAACCTCCGTGCCACGCACTGCGGTGCGAGCGCCTTCGGACGGCCGGGCGGCGCTCATGCCAGAGCTCCCTCTGGTGCATGCCCGCTCTGCCGCACATCCTCCACGATCAGCCCGTCGCGGAACACCAGGCGCCGCCGCGCCCAGGAAGCTATGTCGGCCTCGTGGGTCACCAGCACCACGGTCATGCCCTGGGCGTTGAGGTCCCGGAGCAGATGCATGATGTCGTCGCTCGTTTTTGTGTCCAGCGCCCCCGTGGGTTCGTCGGCCAGGATCAGTTGCGGCTGATTCACCAGCGCCCGTGCAATCGCCACGCGCTGCTGCTGCCCGCCCGACAGTTCGCTGGGCGTGTGTTCCCAGCGTTCACCCAGGCCCACGGTCTGCAGCGCCGCCATGGCACGCACCTTGCGCTCGGCAGACTTCACACCCGCGTAGACCATGGGCAGCTCCACGTTCTCCAGCGCGCTGGTGCGCGGCAGCAGGTTGAACTGCTGGAACACGAAGCCGATGCGCCGGTTGCGGATGGAGGCCAGCTGCTCTGGGCTCATGCCCTCCACCGCTTCGCCGGCCAGGTGGTAATGCCCCTCGCTGGGCTGGTCCAGGCAACCCAGGATGTTCATCAGCGTGGACTTGCCCGAACCCGAGGCGCCCATGATGGCCACGAAGTCGCCTTCGGCGATGTCCAGCGAGACCCCGCGCAGCGCGTGCACGGTGTTGTTGCCCATGGTGTAGGTCTTGGCGAGACCCCGCGCTTCGATCAGTGGCATGACTAAAACATCATGCGCGGGCCGCTGTTGCCCGGCTTCTGAGGGGTACCGCCAGTGGCACCGGTGATCACGGGCGCACCTTCCTTCAGGTCCGCCGCCTCGGGTGAATTCGGCAACACGACCAGTTCGGTGCTCGTGCCATCGGTGATGCCCAGGCGCACGTTCAAGGCCTTGGGCTTGCCCAGGGCATCGGGCACATAGATCCGGCCACGTGTGATGGTGCGACCCGCCATCTCGGCCTGCATGGCGGCGTAACGCTGCTTCTGCTCAGGCGTCAGCACTTCGGCAATCCGTGCGCGGATGTCGGCCGTGATGCGCTCGCGCGCCTTGGTCCGCTCGGCCTCAGGCACTTCGCGCAGCGCCATGAACTTCGGCCGGGCGCTGGCGTAGATCGCGTCCACCTTCTCGGTCTGGGCCGCGTCGAGCTTGAGCTCACGCACCAGACGGTTGCGGACTTCGGTCATGGGGTTGCTGCCAGCAGCAGGTGCCGCCGGCGTGGCGGGCACGGCAGCGGCCGGTGCATCCTGGGGCGCGGGCGTGGCCGGTTCCACCCCCGTGATGCGCACACGCAGGGCCGCATTGGGCACCTTGAGCACGCTGTCGCGCATGTCGGTCACCACCCGCACATTGGCCGTCATGCCCGGCAGCAGGCGGCCGTCGGGGTTGGAGAAAGTCACCACGGCCACATAACTCACCACATTGGAGACGTTGACCGCGGCCTTGCGCACCTGGGAAATCGCGCCCTCGAAGGTCTGGCCCGGGAAGGCATCGACCGTGAAGCTGGCCTTCTGCCCGCTGCGGATGCGGCCCACATCGGCCTCGTCGATGCTGGCCTCCACCTGCATGTCACGCAGATTGCGCGCAATGATGAAGAGCTCGGGCGCCTGCAGGCTGGCCGCCACCGTCTGCCCCTTCTCGATGGCGCGCTTGATCACGATGCCGTTGACCGGCGAGGTGATGCGCGTGCGCGCCAGGTCAATGCGGGCCTGAGCCAGCGCCGCTTCGCGCTGGGCCACGCTGGCCTGCGCGCTTTTCACCTGTGCGTCGCTCACGCCCAGCTGGGCCTCGGCGGCTTTCACCGATTCATTGCTGGTGTTGACGAGTGCGTTGGACTGGTCCGACGTGCTTTGCGCGACAAACCCCTTGTCCACCAGCATCAGGTTGCGCTCATGCGTGCGGCGTGCCTCGGCCAGGTCGGTCTTGGCGCGCGACACCTGGGCCTGGGCGGCTACCCGGTTGGCCTGGGCCGTCAGCACCACGGCGCGGGCGGCGTCCACATCGGCCTGGGCCGAACGCACCCTGTATTCAAACGTCTCGGGGTCGATCACGGCCAGCAACTGGCCGGCCTTGACCTCGGCGTTGAAATCCACGTACAGGTCCTTGATCTGGCCCGACACCTGGGTGCCCACCGTCACCTGCGTCACCGGGCTCACCGCCCCGCTGGCCGACACGGCCGACTGCAGGGGCCCGCGTTCGATCTTGCCCAGGCGCAGCTGCAGCTCGGGCCCGTTGCCGCGCTGGCTCCACCACCAGCCCAGGCCCAGGGCCAGAACGGTGGCCGCCACGCCGGCAGCGATCAGATAAGTCTTTTTCATTCCCCGATTGTAGGAACTGTGCCCCAGAACCGGGCCCGGATGAACCCCATGGCCCTCCCGGCTCACGCCCTTCGGCTGCATCTGGCGCCCGGAAAGCCACATTTCGTCGCACGGCGCTGGCCCGGCGGCCGGGGCCGACGCACAGTCCGCCCCATCCCACACCCCCAGGAGCCCCCATGAAGCACGACGACATCGAAGGCCTGGCCCGCAAGCGCGCCGGGGCCAAACTCGGCTGGTACACCCACGCCGGCGTCTACCTCCTGGTCAACCTGCTGCTGGCCACCCTGTCGCTCAGCAGCGGCCGCCACTGGGCCATCTACCCGGCCCTGGGCTGGGGCCTGGGCCTGCTGGTCCACGGCATCGTGGTGTTCCTGCTCACCAACGGCGCTGGCCTGCACGCCCGCCTGCTGCAACACGAGCGCGAACGTCTCGCGCGCGACCCCTGGTAAGAGGCCCACCATGCAACACCACGCCCCCCTCCCCCTGGCCCGCGCCACCCAACGCTGGCTGGCCATCAGCACCGCCGCCGCCCTGCTGGCCCTGGCCACACCGCCGGCCCGCGCCGGCATGGGCCTGACCGAGCTGCCAGGCCAGCAGGACGACGCCCCCGTCACGGTCTTCTATCCCACGGCCGCAGCGGACCAGCCCCTGCAACGCGGCCCCTTCACCCTCGCCCTGGCGCCCGAGGCCGCACCCCAGCCCGGCAATGGCCGCCTGGTCGTGGTCTCGCACGGCTCGGGCGGCATCGCCTGGGTCCACACCGACCTGGCCCGCGCCCTGGTGCAGGCCGGTTTTGTGGTCGCCATGCCGCGGCACCGTGGCGACAACGCGTTCGACAGCGGCACCCCCGGCCCCGTCAGCTGGAAGCAGCGCCCGGCCGAAGTCTCCCGCGCCATCGACGCCGTCGCGGCCGACCCGCGTTTTGCGCCCCTGCTCACGCTGGACCGTGTGGGCGTGTTCGGCCAGTCGGCCGGCGGCCACACCGCGCTGAGCCTGGCTGGCGGCGTCTGGTCACCCGCACGTTTCCTGGCGCACTGCGAAGCGCACATGAGCGAGGACTTCAACGCCTGCGTCGGCACCGCCACCCGGCTCACCGGCGGCTGGTTCGACGGCTTCAAGCTCTGGCTCGCCCGCAGCATCTTGCGCAACCATTTCAACGACCCCACGCCCCAGTCCCACCACGACCCGCGCATCGCCGCCGCCGTGGCCGGCGTGCCGCTCGCAGCCGACTTCGACCCCGCCAGCCTCAAGCAGCCCGCCGTGCCCCTGGGCCTCATCACCGCGGGCCGCGACATCTGGCTCACCCCCCGCTGGCATGGTGAAGCCGTGGCCGCCGTCTGCACCAGCTGCGAGCAGATCGCCCACCTGCCCAACGCCGGCCACAGCGTGCTGATCTCCCCCCTGCCGCCGCTGGAGCGGCTGGACAGCATCGCGGCCTGGCTACTGGCCGACCCACCGGGATTTGACCGCGCCGAGCTGCCCGCGCTGGACCAGCGCATCACCCACTTCTTCCTGCGCCACCTGGCCCCCCGGCCCTAGAATGCCCCGCATGCCCTCCCCCCTGAGTCCTGAAGAGATCGAACACCTGGCGCAACGCCGGGCCTCCGCCAAGCTCGGCTGGTACCTCCACCTGACCATCTATGTCCTGGTCAACCTCACGATGTTGGCCCTGTCCGACCACGCCTTCGGGCATCGCCCCTGGTCCGTCTTCCCGCTGCTGGGCTGGGGCCTGGGCCTGGTGCTGCACGGCATCTCGGTGTTTGTGCTGAGCTCGGGCAGCAGCCTGCGTGAACACCTGGTCCGCAAAGAACGCGAACGCCTGCAGCGCGAACGCGACGACGTCTGAACGCCGGGCCATGCACATCGACTGGACTTCCAAGCTGCGCCACCTGCTGCAGGTGCTGGCCTTCGGCCTGACCGTCGCAACGCTGCAGTACGCCTTCATGCCATCGCGGCCCTATGGGCCCATGGTGGCCTATTCGCTGGCCATCAGCAGCATCACCTGGGCTTTCATCGACCTGGGCCGCCACCTCTTTCCCTCCTCCGCTGAAACCGGCTGGCCCACCGGCCTGAGCAACCTGCTGCTGGTGGTTGGCAGCATCGTGGGGGGCTATCTGCTGGGCAACGCGCTGGCCGACATGGCCTGCCGCCACTTCGGCTGGTACGTAGACATCCCGCCACCCGACCGCGCTGCCCAACTGCGCAACTCCATCCTTGTCACCGCGCTGGCCGGCAGCGTCTGCATCTACTACTTCTACACGGTGAACCGGAGCGCCTACCTCGAGCGCAAGATGGCCGAGAGCCGGCGCCAGGCCAACGAAGCGCGCCTGCGCCTGCTGGAGTCGCAGCTGGAGCCGCACATGCTGTTCAACACCCTGGCCAATCTGCGCGCGCTCATCGCCACCGACCCGCCGCGCGCCACGGCCATGCTCGACCGCATGATTGCCTACCTGCGTGCCACGCTGGCCGCCTCACGCAGTACCAGCCATCCGCTGCAGGCCGAGTTCGACCGCCTGCGCGACTACCTCGAACTCATGGCCATCCGCATGGGCCCGCGCCTGCGCTACACCCTGGACCTGCCCACCGAGCTGGCCAGCCAGTCCGTACCCACCCTGCTGCTGCAACCCCTGGTGGAAAACAGCCTCCAGCACGGGCTGGAGCCCCTGGTGGACGGTGGTTGCATCACCGTGCGCGCCAGCCATCGGGACGGGTACCTCACGCTGCAGGTCAGCGACACCGGCACGGGCCACGCGGCCGACCCCCAGCCCGGTCAGGGCTTCGGCCTGACCCAGGTGCGCGAACGTCTGGCCACGGCCTACGGCGCGTTGGCCACACTCGAACTGGCCGCCACCCCCGGCAGCGGCACCACCGTCACCTTGTCTTTTCCCGCCACCTTCCCCGCAGCCGCATGAACGCGCCCGCCGCCCCCACCGCCCTGATTGCCGAAGACGAACCCCTGCTGGCCCAGGCCCTGCAGGCCGAACTGGTACGCGCCTGGCCCGAGCTGCGCATCGTGGGCGTGGTGGGCAACGGCGAGGCGGCCGTCGAACAGGCCCTGAGCCTGTTGCCCGACGTGCTGCTGTTCGACATTCGTATGCCAGGCCAGAGCGGCCTGGACGCTGCAGCACACCTGGCCGACGAGTGGCCGGCCACCTGGCCCTTCCCCACCCTGGTTTTTGTCACCGCCTACTACCAGTACGCTGTTCAAGCCTTCGAGGCCCAGGCGGTGGACTACCTGCTCAAGCCGGTGGATCCGGCCCGCCTGCAGAAAACCGTGGCCCGCGTACAGCAGGCCCTGGCTGGTCGTGCGCAAGGCGCTATCAATTTCGAAGCAACGATGGCCCAGCTGCGTGGTCTGCTGCAGGCCGGCGCAGCCCCGGCGGGCACACCGCTCAAGCTCATCCAGGCCGGCAGCGGCACCGCCATCCGTATGGTGCCGGTGGAAGACGTGATCTATTTCGAAGCGGCCGACAAATACGTGCGGGTCATCACACCGGGCCAGGAGGCCCTGATCCGCACCCCGCTGTCGGCCCTGCTGCCCCAGCTCGATGCCCAGGTCTTCTGGCAGGTGCACCGCGGCACCGTGGTGCGCGCCGCCGCCATCGAACAGGTCACGCGGGACGAGGCGGGCCGCCTGAGCCTGCAGCTGCGGGGCAGTGCCGAGCGCCTGGCCGTCAGCCGGCTCTACGCCCACCTGTTCAAGGCCATGTAGGCCACCGGCGCCTCAAAACGCCCAGGTGCTCGCGACATACGCCATGCCCCTCGTAGGCAACTGCATCAGCACGGCATCCGCAGGCCCGGCATAGACACGCAGCCCGCCTTGCACCTGCACCCGGTTGCCCTGCCAGCTGAGCGAGGCCGTCATCACCCGCCCCCGGTCCGCCGGCGTGTAGAGCATGTCCAGTGCCGGTAACCAGGCATCTACCTGCCAGCTCAGACGCAGGAAGACGTTTTCACGCCGCAGACTGGGCGATACGCTGAAGGCCTCGGCCTGCCAGGCCAGATTGCCGGCGACCGCCGCGGCCGGCGCGCCCTGGCCTGCCAGCGTGACGAGTTGGGTGTTGCGCTGCGCCCAGGCGTCCCACTGGGCATCCGAAGGCGCGGAGCCGTCCCACCAGGCCTCCATCAGCAGGCTGAGCTGGCTCGCGTGGGTCCAGGTGCCCCCCAGCAGGAACTGCGCGACGTCGTGCTCGGTGCGAAGCAACCAGGGGTTGCTGGCCACCAGCCCCGTGGCATCCGGATCGATCGCCTTGCTGTCCACCCGCTCGGAATAACGTAGCGAGCTGTGCAACTCCACGGCATCGCTGGCGACCCACGCCAAGGCCCCGCCCAGGCTGGCGCCCGTTCGGGCGCCCACACGGGCAAAACCGTGCCAATCGACAGCGCCGTCGCGCTGGTAGACACGTGCCACCAGCGCCGGCTCCTGCGCCCCCCCGTGCCCGGCCGACGCCGTGGCGTTGACCCAGACCCAGGACCACGCCGTGTCGGCACTGAAATGTTCGGCCATCAGCAGCGGCCGGCCTTCCAGCGTCCGGCTGATCAGCGGTCGGCGTTCCTCCTGCTGCACCATGTCGTTGGGGCGAAAGCCATAGCCCACGTCCCAGGCCACGATCTTCTTGCCCGCGCTGAACTGCCAGGCGCCGCCATCGTGCGACGCATACAACTCGTTCACCCAGGCCCGGCTGGCATATTCACTGTGCGCCTGGCGCTGCTGTTGCAGAGTCACGATCCCCGTCAAGCCATGGCCGCTGGCGCGCAGCTCGGTCTCCAGCGCGGCGCCACTGGCGGGTGGGGCGGCCGTGCCACTGTGCAGGGCCTCGGCCTGCGCTAGCGGCCCGGACGTGGACGCCTGCTGCCCGATCCACTGCAGCCGCAGCTGGCCACCCACCTCGGTTTGCGCCAGACACGGCACATGAAGCGCCAGTGCCAGCGCACGGAACCAGAGACCACGCATGGTTCACTCCAATGCCGGGTTCTTGGCCAGGAACATGGGGTTGAGCCAGATCGCGGGCACCGTGCGCTCCTTGCGGCTGAGGTAGCGCACGCGGGTCTGTTTGTGGTTGCTCAGGCGGTCGAGCAGCACCATCTCGGTCACCATCGTCGGCGCGCCGGGCTTGTCCATCACAAAACGGGCCTGCTTGGCCTGCTTGTCCGACTGCACGTACAGATCCGCCCGCACAGGCTCGTGGTGCGCCTTGCCGATCCACAGCTCGATGCGCTGGTAGGTCACGCCCTTGCGCCTGGCATTCAGGCTCAGGTGCAGACAGGCCGATGGCGTGGCCGCGGCGCTGTCCTCGGCGCAACGCTCCTCACCGACCAGGGTGGCGCTGTAGTCATCGGCCCAGCTCAGGGTGGCCACGTCCCCGGTGGACGCATCGCCCAGCAGCTTCTGCATGGGCGTGATGCGCAAGGGGCGCTGGCTGCCGGGCATCAGGAGCCAGAAATCGTCCCCCAGCATCAGCACCTTCTGGCCTTTTTCCACCGGGCTTAGCATCAGCACCAGCGACTGGTGGCCGGCCTGCGCAAACACGGTGTAACGCCGTTCCTTGTCGGGTGTTCCGTCGGCGTTGAACACGCTGATCAGCGTCTCCACCTGCAGATTGTCCGAACTCATGCGGTAGCGGTCGGCCGCTTTGAGCAGCGGGGCCACGTCCTGGGCCTGCGCCTGCAGGGCGGCCGCCAGCAGCGTGGTCGCGAGCATCCAATGGGTCAGTCGTCTCATGGCGAGTCCTCTCAAGTTCATGACCGGATCAGGTATGGGCCAGGGCGTCCACCACCGGCATGTGCACCGTCTTGCGCGCCACCCAGGCCGAGGCCAGCATGGTGAGCGCCACCATGACCGCCACCGTCGCCAGATAAAGCGCGGGGGCTATCGTGATGTTGAGCGGGTAGCCCACCGAACGCCCGGGCGGCGGCGGCATCTCCACCGGCACCACATACAGCAGCAGTGAGACGGCCAGTGACAGCAGTGCACCGACCACGCCTCCCACACCGCCCAGCACCATGCCTTCGAGCGCCAGCGTGCGCATGAGCTGCCCAGGCAAGGTGCCCAGGGCCCGCAAGGTGCCGATCTCGCGGGTGCGCTCGATGATGGCCATGGCCATGGCATTGGTCACCACAAACACCACGATCACGCCGATGATCAGCCCCAGCGCGCCGAAGATGCGGTTGTACAGATCGCGCACCGAACGGTAGAAGAAAGCCTGGTCCATCCAGGTCTGCACCGTCAGTGTGGGGTGGGCAGCCGCCAGCCGCTGTTGCGCGCCCTGGGTGTAGTCCATGCGCCCCAGGAACACACCCAGGCTGGACACACGCTGCGTGTTGAGCAGCTTTTGCGCGGTGGCGATGTCGGTGTAGACCAGGCGCCGGTCCACGTCAGGTACCCCGGTGCTGAACACCCCCTTGACCTGCACGTCCAGGGCATTGAGCGCGCCATCGGTGGTGCTGGCCAGCAAGGTCAGGCTGCTGCCCGGCCTGGCTTTGAGGCTGCGTGCCAGCGCGTCGCCCAGCATCACCTCCGGCTCGCGGCTGTCCGACGTCAGCACAGTTCCCTGGGTCACCTTCAGAAACGGCCCCTTCACAGAGAACTCGGCATCCGGGTCGATGCCGGTGGCCATCATCACGGTGGACTTGTCGCCGTTGCTGATGAGCCCGCTGAACTCCACCCGGGGCAGCACGCTGCGCACCTCAGGGTCCGCCAGCAGGCTGGCTCGCAGTTCGGCGGCATGGTCCAGCCCGTGCTGCAGCGGCGTGTCTTCGTCGCGCGTGAACTGGTCGGGTTTGCCCAGAATCAGGTGCCCAGTCGTCCGTGCAGCCGCCTGTGCCAGTGCCTCGTAGGTGTACAGGGCAAAACCACCGGCCAGCAGTATGGCCGCCGTGCCGAGTGCCGCAATCGACACCGTGACCAGCGAACGCCTGCGGTTGCGCAGCGTGTTCTGCCAGGCAAATTTGAGCCACATGAAATCCATGGGCACCCAGGTGCTGAGCTTCATTGCAGTCTCCCGTCCAGCAGCGCCACGATGCGGTCACAGCGCCGCGTCAGGCGGTTGTCGTGCGT
>CAUPRZ010000032.1:0-11097 GCA_963513855.1 uncultured Hylemonella sp. | reverse complement strand
GTGGTGAAATTGGTAGACACGCTATCTTGAGGGGGTAGTGGCGAAAGCTGTGCGAGTTCGAGTCTCGCCGACGGCACCAGATAACGACCGGTCGGGCACCCCCCGTCCGGTCCCAACGGTGATCAGCATTTCAAGATGAACCTCGATCAGTACCTCCCCGTCCTCCTGTTCATCTTGGTCGGCATTGCCGTGGGGGTCATTCCCCAGGTGATCGGCTACATCCTCGGCCCGAATCGTCCCGACGCGGCCAAAAACTCCCCTTACGAATGCGGCTTCGAGGCCTTTGAAGACGCGCGCATGAAGTTCGATGTGCGCTACTACCTCGTCGCCATCCTGTTTATCCTGTTCGACCTGGAAATCGCCTTCCTCTTTCCCTGGGCCGTGGCGCTCAAGGAGGTGGGTGCGGTCGGTTTCTGGGCAGCCATGGTGTTCATCGCCATCCTCGTCGTGGGCTTTGTCTACGAGTGGAAAAAGGGCGCCCTGGACTGGGAATAAATATGGCCCCCAAGCTTGCCACTTCGTGTGCTGCGCTGCCCCCCGAGGGGGCGCAGTCGCCTTGGGGCGGCCCGGCGGCGACTTCACTTTTCAACAAGGATCATTGCCATGATTGAAGGCGTGATGAAAGAAGGCTTCGTCACCACCAGTTACGACACGGTGGTGAACTGGGCCAAGACCGGCTCGCTCTGGCCCATGACCTTCGGTCTGGCCTGCTGCGCGGTGGAGATGATGCACGCGGCTGCCGCGCGCTACGACATCGCCCGCTTTGGCTCCGAGGTGTTCCGTGCCAGCCCGCGCCAGTCCGATCTGATGATCGTGGCCGGTACCCTGTGCAACAAGATGGCCCCGGCCCTGCGCAAGGTCTACGACCAGATGAGCGAGCCGCGCTGGGTCATCTCCATGGGCTCCTGTGCGAACGGGGGTGGTTATTACCACTACAGCTATTCCGTGGTGCGCGGCTGCGACCGCATCGTGCCCGTTGACGTCTACGTGCCGGGCTGTCCGCCCACGGCCGAAGCGCTGATCTACGGCATCATCCAGCTGCAACAGAAGGTCCGCCGCACGCAGACCATCGCGCGCGTCTGAAGGACCTCCATGACTGCATACGCCGTGAATCCCGAGACGACGCAGAATGCCGTCGCCGCCGCACTGGGCAGCAAGGCCCGTCGTGTGGTCGTGCTGTTGGGCGAAGTCACCGTCGAGGTGTCCGCTGCCGACTACCGTGCGGCCGCACTCATCCTGCGCGACGCGCCGGGCTGCCAGTTCGAGCAGCTGGTCGACCTCTGCGGTGTCGACTACTCCACCTGGGGTGAGGGTGTCTGGGAGGGTGCACGCTACTGCGTCGTCTCGCACCTGCTGTCCGTCAGCCTGAACCAGCGTGTGCGCCTCAAGGTTTTTGCCGCCGATGACGCTTTCCCCGTCGTCGACTCCGTGACCGAGGTCTGGCGTGCCGCCAACTGGTACGAGCGCGAAGCCTTCGACCTCTACGGCATCGTCTTCGAAGGCCACGACGACCTGCGTCGTATCCTGACCGACTACGGCTTCATCGGCCACCCCTTCCGCAAGGACTTCCCGCTCTCGGGCCACGTCGAGATGCGTTACGACGCCGAACTCAAGCGTGTGGTCTACCAGCCGGTGTCCATCGAGCCGCGCGAGATCACGCCGCGCATCATTCGCGAAGACAACTACGGCGGGTTGAAATAATCATGGCCGAAATCAAGAACTACACCCTCAACTTCGGCCCCCAGCACCCGGCCGCGCACGGCGTGCTGCGCCTGGTGCTCGAGCTCGACGGCGAAGTCGTGCAACGTGCCGACCCGCACATCGGCCTGCTGCACCGCGCCACCGAGAAGCTGGCCGAAAGCAAGACCTATATCCAGTCCCTGCCTTATATGGACCGCCTGGACTACGTCTCGATGATGTGCAACGAGCAAGCCTACTGCCTGGCCATCGAGAAGATGCTGGGCCTGGAAGTGCCGCTGCGCGCCAAGTACATCCGCACCATGTTCGGCGAGATCACGCGCCTGCTCAACCACCTGATGTGGCTGGGTTCGCATGGCAATGACTGTGGCAGCTCGACCATCCTGATCTACACCTTCCGCGAGCGCGAAGACCTGTTCGACATGTACGAGGCCGTCTCCGGCGCGCGCATGCATGCGGCCTACTTCCGTCCGGGCGGCGTCTACCGCGACCTGCCAGACAGCATGCCGCAGCACCTGCCCAACAAGATCCGTGGCAGCCGTTCGCTGGCCGAGCTCAATGCCAAGCGCAGCGGTTCCCTGCTGGACTTCATCGACGACTTCACCCAGCGCTTCCCCAAGTGCGTGGACGAGTACGAAACCCTGTTGACCGAGAACCGCATCTGGAAGCAGCGCACCGTGGGCATCGGCGTCGTGACGGCCGAGCGCGCCCTGAATCTGGGCATGACCGGCCCCATGCTGCGCGGCTCGGGCATCGCCTGGGACCTGCGCAAGACCCAGCCCTACGACGCTTACGACCGTGTCGACTTCGACATTCCGGTGGGCAAGACCGGCGACAGCTACGACCGCTACCTCGTGCGTGTGCAGGAGATGCGTGAGTCCAACCGCATCATCAAGCAGTGCGTGGACTGGCTGCGTGCCAACCCCGGCCCCGTCATCACGGACAACCACAAGGTGGCGCCGCCTTCGCGCGAGGCCATGAAGTCCAACATGGAAGAGCTGATCCATCACTTCAAGCTCTTCACCGAAGGTTTCCGTGTGCCCGCTGGCGAAGCCTATGCCGCTGTCGAACACCCCAAGGGCGAGTTCGGCATCTATATGGTGAGCGACGGCGCCAACAAACCCTACCGCCTCAAGATTCGTGCCCCGGGCTTTGCCCACCTGGCCGCCCTTGATGAAATGGCACGCGGCCACATGCTGGCCGACGCCGTGGCCATCATCGGCACCCTGGATATCGTGTTTGGAGAGATTGATCGATGATCTCTGAGTCCACCAAGACGCGCTTTGCGCGCGAAGTCGCCAAGTACCCGCCCGAGCAGAAACAGTCGGCCGTCATGGCCTGTCTGGCCATCGTGCAGCAGGAACAGGGTTTTGTGAGCACCGACAGCGAGGCCGAGATCGCCAGCTACCTGGGCATGCCGGTCATGGCCGTGCATGAGGTCACGACCTTCTACAACATGTACAACCAGCGGCCGGTGGGCAAGTTCAAGCTCAACGTCTGCACCAACCTGCCCTGCCAGCTGCGTGATGGCAGCAAGGCGCTCAAGCACCTGGAGCAGAAGCTGGGCATCACCATGGGCGGCACCACGGCCGACGGCCTGTTCACCCTGCAGCAGAGCGAATGCTTGGGCGCCTGCGCCGATTCGCCCGTGATGCTGGTCAACGACCGCACCATGTGCAGCTTCATGAGCAATGACAAGCTCGATCAGCTGGTCGACGGCCTGCGTGCCGCGGAGGGCAAGTAATGAAGGCTGAACAGATCCTCTCGCAGTTCGCCGCCACCGGCGTACAGACCTGCTTCCACGACCGTCACATCAACCCGCAGATCTATGCCGGCCTCAACGGCAGCAACTGGCGCCTCAAGGACTACGAGGCGCGCGGCGGCTACCAGGCCCTGAAGAAGATCCTGGGCAAGGATGGCAGCGAAGGTCTGACGCAAGACCAGGTGATCGCCACCGTCAAGGAAAGCGCTCTGCGCGGCCGTGGCGGTGCAGGTTTCCCGACCGGCCTGAAGTGGAGCTTCATGCCGCGCCAGTTCCCGGGCCAGAAGTACCTGGTCTGCAACTCGGACGAGGGCGAGCCCGGTACCTGCAAGGACCGCGACATCCTCATGTACAACCCGCACATCGTGATCGAAGGCATGGCCATCGCGGCCTATGCCATGGGCATCACGGTGGGCTACAACTACATCCACGGCGAGATCTTCGAGGTCTACGAACGCTTTGAAGAAGCGCTGGAAGAGGCGCGTGCCGCCGGCCTGCTGGGCAACAACATCGCCGGCAGCAACTTCAGCTTCCAGCTGCATGCAGCCCACGGTTTCGGCGCCTACATCTGCGGCGAAGAGACGGCTTTGCTCGAATCGCTCGAAGGCAAGAAGGGCCAGCCGCGTTTCAAGCCACCGTTCCCGGCCAGCTTCGGCCTCTACGGCAAGCCGACCACGATCAACAACACCGAGACCTTCGCGGCGGTGCCCTGGATCATCCGCAACGGCGGCCAGGCCTACCTCGAATGCGGCAAACCCAACAACGGCGGCACCAAGATCTACTCGGTCAGCGGTGACGTCGAGCGTCCGGGTAATTACGAAATCCCCATGGGCACCCCCTTCGCCAAGCTGCTCGAGCTGGCCGGCGGTGTGCGCAAGGGCCGCACCCTCAAGGCCGTGATCCCCGGCGGTTCCTCGGCCCCGGTGCTGCCGGCCGACATCATGATGCAGTGCACGATGGACTACGACTCCATCGCCAAGGCCGGCTCCATGCTGGGCTCGGGCGCCGTCATCGTCATGGACGACAGCCGCTGCATGGTCGAGTCCCTGCAACGCCTGAGCTACTTCTATATGCATGAGTCCTGCGGCCAGTGCACGCCCTGCCGTGAAGGCACGGGCTGGCTCTCGCGTGTGGTCGACCGCATCAAGGCCGGCGAGGGCCGTGCCGGTGACCTGGAGCTGCTGGACAACGTGGCCGAGAACATCCAGGGTCGCACGATCTGCGCCCTGGGCGACGCGGCGGCCATGCCGGTGCGCGCCATGATCAAGCATTTCCGGCACGAATTCGAAGCACACGTGGCGAACAAGACCTGTACGGTCGGGTCCCACGTCTGAGCGAGCACACCATGATTGAAATCGAACTCGACGGCAAGAAGGTGGAGATCGCCGAAGGCAGCATGGTCATGCATGCAGCCGAAAAGGCGGGCACCTACATCCCGCACTTCTGCTATCACAAGAAGCTCAGCATCGCGGCCAACTGCCGCATGTGCCTGGTCGATGTGGAGAAGGCGCCCAAGCCCATGCCGGCCTGCGCCACCCCCGTCACGCAGGGCATGATCGTGCGCACCAAGACCGACAAGGCCCTCAAGGCCCAGAAGTCGGTCATGGAGTTCCTGCTGATCAACCACCCGCTGGACTGCCCCATCTGCGACCAGGGCGGCGAATGCCAGCTGCAGGATCTGGCCGTGGGCTATGGCGGCTCCGCCTCACGCTACCAGGAAGAAAAGCGTGTGGTCTTCCACAAGGACGTGGGCCCGCTGATCTCCATGGAAGAGATGAGCCGCTGCATCCACTGCACACGCTGCGTGCGTTTCGGCCAGGAGATCGCCGGCGTCATGGAGCTCGGCATGAGCCACCGCGGCGAGCACTCCGAGATCGAGACCTTTGTCGGCAACTCGGTGGACTCCGAACTCTCGGGCAATATGATCGACATCTGCCCCGTGGGCGCGTTGACCAGCAAGCCCTTCCGCTACCAGGCGCGCACCTGGGAGCTGGGTCGCCGCAAGTCCGTGTCCCCGCACGACTCCACCGGTGCCAACCTGATCGTCCAGGTCAAGAACAACCAGGTCCTGCGTGTCGTGCCGCTGGAGAACGACGCCGTCAACGAGTGCTGGATTGCCGACCGCGACCGTTACTCCTACGAAGCCCTCAACGGCGCCGACCGCCTGACCGCCCCCATGCTCAAGCAGGGTGGTGAGTGGAAGGAAGTCGACTGGCAGACCGCCCTCGAATACGTGGCCAACGGCCTCAAGGGTGTCAAGGACCAGCATGGTGCCAACAGCATCGGCGCCCTGGTGAGCCCGCACAGCACGCTGGAAGAGCTGTACCTGGCCACGGGTCTGCTGCGTGGCCTGGGTAGTGACAACATCGATTACCGCCTGCGCAATGCCGAGTTCGGCAAGGCCGAGGGCGTGCGCTGGCTGGGCCTGCCCATGGCCGCGCTCACGCAGCTGCAACGTGTGCTGGTCGTTGGTTCCAACCTGCGCAAGGACCACCCGCTGTATGCGCAGCGTCTGCGCCAGGCCGTGCGCCACGGTGCGCAGCTCAACACCATCACTTCCAAGAAGTTGCTCAAGACCGCCGACGCCTGGGCCATCCGGCTTGCCAACGCCGTCGTGAGCGAAGCAGGGCAGTGGGCCCAGGCCCTCGCCAATGTGGCCGCGGCCATCGCCGCCGAAAAGGGCGTCACCGCCCCGGCGGCCGGCGGCCAGGCCACGCCCGAGGCCCAGGCCATCGCCAAATCCCTGCTGGGCGGGGATCGCAAGGCCGTGCTGCTGGGCAATGCCGCCGCACATGCTGCCAATGCTTCCAGCCTGCTGGCCCTGGCCAACTGGATCGCCAGCCAGACCGGTGCTTCCGTCGGCTACCTCGGCGAAGCCGCCAACACCGTGGGTGCTCAGTGGGTCGGTGCCCAGCCGCAAGGCGCGGGCCTGAATGCAGGCCAGATGCTGGCCGGCGGCCTCAAGGCGGCCGTGCTGCTGCACGTCGAACCCGAAGACACTGCCGCCGGCGCTGCCGCCGCGGCCGGCCTCAACAAGGCCGAGATGGTGGTCACGCTGAGCCCCTTCAAGACCAACCTCGCTTTCAGCGACGTGCTGCTGCCCATCGCACCCTTCAGCGAAACCTCGGGCAGCTTCGTCAACGCCGAAGGCCGGGTCCAGAGTTTCCACGCCGTGGTCAAGCCCCTGGGCGAGACACGTCCGGCCTGGAAGGTGCTGCGCGTGCTCGGCAATCTGCTGGGCGTGAGCGGCTTCGAGTTCGAGTCCTCGCAGGACGTGCTGGCCGCGGCCAGTGCCAAGGCGCCCAAGCTCTCCAACGCCACGCAGGCCGCCATCAGCCTGGCTGCGCCGGCGGTCGAGCCGGTGACAGCCTCCATTTACCAACTCGACGGTCTGGTCCGTCGCGCGCCGTCGCTGCAGCTGACGGCCGATGCCCGTGAACAAGGGGTGGCAGCATGATCGACTGGTTGTACAACAGTGGATTGAACCTGCCGGCGCTGATCGGGCAGGGGCAGTGGGTTTCCGGCTGGTGGGGCGCCCTGGCCTGGCCGGTGCTCTGGATCCTGATCAAGATCGTGGCCGTGCTGGCCCCGCTGATGGGCGCTGTGGCCTATCTGACGCTGTGGGAACGCAAGCTGCTGGGTTTCATGCAGGTGCGCCACGGTCCCAACCGTGTGGGTCTTTTCGGCCTGCTGCAGCCCATCGCCGACGCACTCAAGCTGCTGACCAAGGAAATCATCACCCCCACCGCCGTGAGCGGCGGCCTGTTCCGGCTCGGCCCCATCATGGCCATCATGCCGGCCCTGGCGGCCTGGGTAGCCATTCCCTTCGGACCGGATGTCGCGCTGACCAACGTCAACGTCGGCCTCATGCTGATCATGGCCATCACCTCGATCGAGGTCTATGGCGTGATCATCGCGGGCTGGGCTTCGAACTCCAAGTACGCCTTCCTGGGCGCGCTGCGCGCCTCGGCGCAGATGGTGAGCTACGAAATCGCCATGGGCTTCTGCTTCCTGGTGGTGCTCATGGTCTCGGGCAGTATGAACATGACGGCCATCGTGGTGGGGCAGGGCAGCGGTTACTTCGCTGACATGGGCCTGAACTTCCTGTCCTGGAACTGGCTGCCCCTGTTCCCCATCTTCATCGTCTACCTGATCTCCTCCGTGGCCGAGACCAACCGCCACCCCTTCGACGTGGTCGAGGGCGAGGCCGAGATCGTGGCCGGCCACATGGTCGAGTACTCGGGCATGGGCTTTGCCATCTTCTTCCTGGCCGAATACGCCAGCATGTGGCTGGTCTCTATCCTGGCGGTGGTGATGTTCCTGGGCGGCTGGTATTCGCCCATCGACAGCGCCCTGTTCAACTGGATCCCGGGCTGGATCTGGCTCGGCGCCAAGACCTTCTTTGTGGTCTCCTGCTTCATCTGGATCCGCGCCACCTTCCCGCGTTTCCGTTACGACCAGATCATGCGTCTGGGCTGGAAGATTTTCATCCCGGTCACCCTGGTGTGGCTGCTCGTTGTCGGCATCTGGATGCAGACGTCGTGGAACATCTGGAACTAAGGGGCTGACGAAATGCAAGCCGCTGCTGCCACTACATCCTTCTCCCTCAAGGACTTCCTCAGGAGCTTCATGCTCGTGGAACTCCTCAAGGGCATGGCCCTGACCGGCCGCTACACCTTCGCCCGCAAGGTGACGCTGCAGTATCCGGAAGAGAAGACCCCGCTGTCGCCGCGTTTCCGCGGCCTGCACGCGCTGCGCCGTTATGAGAATGGCGAAGAGCGCTGCATCGCCTGCAAGCTCTGCGAAGCCGTCTGCCCGGCCATGGCCATCACCATCGAGTCCGAAGTGCGTACCGACGGCAGCCGCCGCACCACACGCTACGACATCGACCTGACCAAGTGCATTTTCTGCGGCTTCTGCGAAGAAAGCTGTCCGGTGGACTCCATCGTCGAAACCCACATCCTCGAATACCACGGCGAAAAACGCGGCGACCTGTACTTCACCAAGGACATGCTGCTGGCCGTGGGTGACCGCTACGAGACCGAAATCGCCGCGGCCAAGGCGGCCGACGCGAAGTACCGCTGAGGCGCCAACAAAAGAACCGATCATGGACGTCAAAACCGGCTTCTTCTTCCTGTTCTCGGTCGTGCTGCTGTTTGCAGCCCTCCGGGTGGTCACGGCACGCAATCCCGTGCATGCCGTGCTCTATCTCATGCTCACCTTCTCGCAGGCCTCGGCCATCTGGCTGCTGCTGGAAGCCGAGTTCCTGGCCGTCGCCCTGGTGCTGGTCTACCTCGGTGCGGTGATGGTGCTCTTCCTTTTTGTCGTGATGATGCTGGACATCAAGATCGACCAGATGCGCCGCGGCTTCTGGAAGCACCTGCCCCTGGCCGCCACCCTGGGCGCCGTGGTCGTGCTCGAAATGGCCGCCGTGCTGCTCTCCGGCTTCCGCGTGACCGAAGAGCCGAATGTGGCGCAGGCCATCGGCCAGGCTGTCGAGGTCGACAACGCCAAGGCCCTGGGCATCCTGCTCTACACCGAGTACGTCTACCCGATCCAGATCGCCGCTGCCATCCTGCTGGTGGCCATGATCGCCGCCATTGCGCTGACCCTGCGTGAGCGCAAGGACAGCAAGGCCATCGACGCGTCGCTGCAGGTGCGTGTGCGCGCCGCCGACCGCCTGCAGATCGTCAAGGTGGCGACCACCCAGGCTGCGCCTGCTACAGCCCCCGAGGAGAAAAAAGAATGACGCTCACGCTCGGTCACTACCTCACGCTGGGCGCCGCGCTGTTTGCCATCGCGGTGGTCGGCATCTTCCTGAACCGCAAGAACCTCATCGTCCTGCTCATGGCCATCGAGCTCATGCTGCTGGCCGTGAACCTGAACTTCGTGGCCTTCTCCCACTACCTGGGTGACATGCACGGTCAGGTTTTCGTGTTTTTCATCCTCACCGTTGCCGCAGCTGAATCTGCGATCGGCCTGGCCATCCTGGTGCTGCTGTTCCGCAACAAGTCCAGCATCAATGTGGACGAACTCAACGAGCTCAAGGGTTGAATATGAATCACCCCCGAAGCGCCTTCGGCGCCTCCCCCTCAAGGGGGCGCCACCAGCGACCCGGCGAAGCCGGTTCTGCGGTGTCCCTCGGCCATGAACTGCGTACGTCACCATGAGTCAAACCCTGAACGCATCCACCCTGCTGGCCGTGCCGCTGGCGCCTCTGGTCGGCTCTGTGCTGGCCGGCATCCTTGGCACCAAGATGGGTGGCAACTGGATTGGCCGCCGCCTGTCGCACACCTTCACCATCCTGGGCGTGCTGATCGCCTTCATCCTCTCGGCCATGACGCTCAAGAGCGTGGCCATGGATGGCGCCCGCTTCAACGAAACCATCTACGAGTGGATGGTGGTCGGCAGCCTGAAGATGGAAGTTGGCTTCATGGTCGACGGCCTCACCGCCATGATGATGTGTGTGGTGACCTTCGTCTCGCTCATGGTGCACCTCTACACCATCGGCTACATGGAAGAGGACGAGGGCTACAACCGCTTCTTCGCCTACATCTCCCTGTTCACCTTCTCCATGCTCATGCTGGTCATGAGCAACAACCTGCTGCAACTCTTCTTCGGTTGGGAAGCAGTGGGCCTGGTGTCTTATCTGCTGATCGGCTTCTGGTTCAACAAGCCCACGGCCATCTTCGCCAACATGAAGGCTTTCCTGGTTAACCGTGTCGGTGACTTCGGTTTCATCCTGGGCATCGGCCTGATCGCCGCCTACACCGGCACGCTGAACTACAACGAAGTCTTCGCCAAGAGCGGCGAACTCGGCACGCTGATCTTCCCCGGCACCGAATGGCTGTTGATCACCGTGATCTGCATCTGCCTCTTCATTGGCGCCATGGGCAAGAGCGCGCAGTTCCCCCTGCATGTCTGGCTGCCCGACTCCATGGAAGGCCCCACGCCCATCTCCGCGCTGATCCACGCCGCCACCATGGTGACGGCCGGCATCTTCATGGTCGCGCGCATGTCGCCGCTGTTCGAGCTGTCCGACGTGGCCCTGAACTTCATCATGGTCATCGGCGCCATCACGGCCCTGTTCATGGGTTTCCTGGGCATCATCCAGAACGACATCAAGCGTGTCGTGGCCTATTCCACGCTGTCCCAGCTGGGGTACATGACCGTGGCCCTCGGTGCCTCGGCCTACTCGGTGGCCGTGTTCCACCTGATGACCCATGCCTTCTTCAAGGCCCTGCTGTTCCTCGGTGCCGGCTCCGTCATCATGGGCATGCACCACAACCAGGACATCCGCTGGATGGGCGGCGTGCGCAAGTACATGCCCATCACCTGGATTACCTCGCTGCTCGGTTCCCTGGCCCTGATCGGCACGCCGCTGTTCGCCGGTTTCTATTCCAAGGACAGCATCATCGAGGCCGTGCACTTCAGCAACCTGCCGGCTTCGGGTTTCGCTTCCTTCGCGGTGCTGGCCGGCGTCTTCGTGACGGCCTTCTACTCCTTCCGCATGTACTTCCTGGTCTTCCACGGCAAGGAACGTTACGACCAGAACCCGGATGCCCACCACGACGACCATCACCATGATGACCATCACGGTGACGACAAGCCGCACGAGTCGGCCTGGGTGGTGACGG
>CAUPRZ010000031.1:0-11158 GCA_963513855.1 uncultured Hylemonella sp. | reverse complement strand
CGCCTGGAGATGCGCCAGCGCTCGCCGGCATCGAGGTTGCTGACCTTGACGCCCGCGCCCTTGATGGTTGCCAGCGCGGCGTCGCTGGCTTTATACGCTTCCTCGCGCTGGAACAGGCGTGCCTCCGCAAAGGCGTCGCGCACGAGCTTGCGGTCGGCGGCCGGGAGAGTCTCCCACCACTTTTGGGAAGCCATCACGCCGTACGCGCCATAGAGGTGATTGGTCACGGTGAGGTATTTCTGGACCTCGTGCAAGCGCGCCGAGACGATGGTCGGATAAGGGTTCTCCTGGCCGTCGAACTGGTTGCTGGCGAGCGCGGCGCGCAGCTCCGGAAAGGGCAAGGGCTTCGCATCGACACCCAGGCGCCGGAAGGTGTTGATCGAGAGTTCGCTGGGCATCGTACGCAGGCGGATGTTGGCGAAGTCTTCGACGCGTGTGAGCGGACGAACGTTGTTCGTCACGTTGCGGAAGCCCAGCTCCCAGTACGCCAACCCGATCAGTCCGCCCGCTGACACACCCTCGAGCAGCGACTGCCCGACCTTGCTGTCGAGCACGGCATGGGCCTCTTCACGGTTGGCGAACAGGAAGGGCGTGTCCCAGACCGCCAGCGGCTTGTAGGCCGGCACGATGGTCGTCGTCGAACTGATGAAGATCTCGATCGTGCCGGCCACCGCGTCCTGCATCGCCTTGCTGTCGCTTCCGGCAGCGCTGTTGCCCAGCCCCTTGACGACCAACCTGCCACCGGAGTCGCGCCTGATGCGCTCGCTGGCAACGGCGATGGCGCGGCCGACGTGGGAGTCGTCGGACAAGGCATGTGCCACACGGATCTCGGTCGGTGCCGGAGTCTGCGCGAACGCCGGGGGAATGCAAATCGCCAGAAAGCACAGCAGACGTCGAATTTGGAACATGGTCGAACTCCTCTTGGCGTAGAGAATGAACTATCTCGTACGTTCATGCAACATGGGGAAACTACCAGTTCGTAGACACATGCGTGACTTAATGCACGCGGCTGCTCAGCGTCTGCAAGATGCCCTGAAACCCCGGGTAAGACCGGGGTGAGGTCGTGCGCGGGCCAGGCTATTTCCCGTCGCGCTCCGGGTATATTCCGCGCTGGCAGACTGCTAACTGTTCACACTTGAGCCATGATTGTGAACAAGCGCGAACCGCGCTGCACGAGTTTCATCCCCAACCCTGAACTAGGAGATACCCATGATCAAACGCCGTGACCTGCTCGTCGGTGGTGGCGCCGCGACAGCGGCCTACCTGGCCGGTTCCTTCATGCCCCTGGTGGCGCAGAACGCCCCCAATTTCGGTGCGCCCAGCGTGGTGCAGGTGGGCTACCGCAAGCAGAAGGTGGGGGACATGGAAGTCATCGCCCTCAACGACGGCGTGGTGCGCCGCCCGCTGCAGGCCGAGTTCGTGCGCAACGCGCCGCTGGACCAGGTGCAGGAGCTGCTGCGCTCGCAGAACCTGCCCACCGAATACGTGGATGTGCCTTACACGCCCTTCCTCATTGTGGCCGGCAACCGCCGGGTGCTGATCGACACCGGTTTTGCCGACAACGGCCCCGGCACGACCGGTCGCCTCGTGGCCAATCTGAACGCCGCTGGCTTCAAGGTGGAGGACATCGACACCGTCGTGATCAGCCATCACCATGGTGACCACATCAACGGCCTGCGTACCAAGGCCGGCCAGTTGGTCTTCCCCAAGGCCAAGATCCTGGTGCCCGCCGTCGAACACGCTTTCTGGATGGACGACGCCAAGATGGAAGCCGCACCCGCCGCCGCCAAAGGCGCTTTCCAGAACGTACGCCGGGTCTTCGGTGGCCTGGGTGCAGACCAGCTGGTCCAGTTCCAGGCCGGTCAGGAACTGCTGCCCGGCATCACCACGGCCGCGGCCTACGGCCATACCCCCGGCATGGTGACGGTCACGGCCCAGAGCCGTGGTGAAAAGTTCATGTACCTGGCCGACCTGACCAACGTGCCCCAGCTCTTCGCCCGCAATCCCGACTGGGCCGTGGTCTTCGACATGAACCCCGAAGAAGCCCGCCAGACCCGCCGCAAGGTCTTCGAGACCGTGGTGAACGACAAGGTCCTGTCCGGTGGCTTCCACTTCCCCTTCCCGGCCTTCGGCCGTATCGAGAAGCTGGGCAACGGCTACGACTTCAAGCCGGTCGCCTGATCGCGAGTGCCCAAAGAAAAACCCCGCAGTGGAAACACTGCGGGGTTTTTTGTTGTCTGTTCGAGAGCCGTAACGCTCGTCGACGCAGCATGAGGCTTCAGGCCTAGACGCAAGGGCGCAGACAGTACCTACGGTACGGCAAGCCCTTGCAACGACGGCATGGAGCCTCAGGCAAGGAGCATCACATGCCCATGTCGCCCATGCCGCCCATCCCACCCATACCGCCAGGCATGCCGCCGCCAGCACCGGCCTCGTCCTTCGGGGACTCGGACACCATGCACTCGGTGGTCAGCATCAGCGAGGCGACCGATGCAGCGTTCTGCAGCGCGGTGCGGGTCACCTTGGTCGGGTCCAGAATGCCCATCTCGATCATGTCGCCGTAGGTGTCGTTGGCGGCGTTGAAGCCGTAGTTGCCCTTGCCGGCCAACACGGCGTTCACCACCACGCTGGCTTCGCCGCCGGCGTTGAACACGATTTCGCGCAGGGGCGATTCGATGGCCTTGAGCACCAGCTTGATGCCGGCGTCCTGGTCAGCGTTGTCACCCTTGATGGTGCCAGCAGCCTGACGGGCGCGCAGCAGGGCCACGCCACCACCGGCCACGATGCCTTCTTCCACGGCAGCGCGGGTGGCGTGCAGGGCGTCTTCCACGCGGGCCTTCTTTTCCTTCATTTCGACTTCGGTGGCAGCGCCAACCTTGATCACGGCCACACCGCCAGCCAGCTTGGCCACGCGCTCTTGCAGCTTTTCGCGGTCGTAGTCGCTGGTGGCTTCTTCGATCTGCACGCGCACTTGCTTGACGCGGGCTTCGATGTCAGCAGCAGCGCCGTTGCCGTCGATGATGATGGTGTTTTCCTTGCCCACTTCGATGCGCTTGGCCTGGCCCAGATCGGCCAGGGTCACCTTCTCGAGGGTCAGGCCCACTTCTTCAGCGATAACCTTGCCGCCGGTCAGGATGGCGATGTCTTCCAGCATGGCCTTGCGACGGTCGCCGAAGCCCGGAGCCTTGACGGCCACGACCTTCAGGATGCCGCGGATGGTGTTGACCACCAGGGTCGCCAGGGCTTCGCCTTCGACGTCTTCGGCAATGATCAGCAGGGGACGGCCGGCCTTGGCAACTTGCTCCAGCGTGGGCAGCAGGTCACGGATGTTGGACACCTTCTTGTCGTACAGCAGCACGAAGGGGTTGTCCAGCAGGGCAGCCTGCTTCTCGGGGTTGTTGATGAAGTAGGGCGACAGGTAACCACGGTCGAACTGCATGCCTTCAACGACGTCGAGTTCGTTCTGCAGGCTCTTGCCGTCTTCCACGGTGATCACGCCTTCCTTGCCGACCTTGTCCATGGCATTGGCGATGATCTCGCCGATGCTGACGTCGCTGTTGGCCGAGATGGAGCCGACCTGGGCGATTTCCTTGGAGGTGGTGGTGGGCTTGGAAGCCTTCTTCAGTTGCTCGATCAGGGCCGTCACAGCCTTGTCGATACCGCGCTTCAGATCCATGGGGTTCATGCCGGCGGCCACGTACTTCATGCCTTCGCGCACGATGGCCTGGGCCAGCACGGTAGCGGTAGTGGTGCCGTCACCGGCGTTGTCGGAGGTCTTGGAAGCGACTTCCTTGACCATCTGCGCGCCCATGTTCTGCAGCTTGTCCTTGAGTTCGATTTCCTTGGCCACGGACACACCGTCCTTGGTCACGGTGGGGGCGCCGAAGGAGCGCTCGAGCACCACATTACGGCCCTTGGGGCCCAGGGTCACCTTGACGGCGTTGGCCAGGATGTTCACACCCTCGACCATGCGAGCGCGGGCTTCACCGCCGAAAATTACGTCTTTAGCTGCCATTTGATTTCTCCGGATTCAGTTCAATACAGTGAATGTGTGAGGGTGAGAAACTTATTTCTCAACCACGGCAAAGAGGTCTTCTTCCTTCATGACGAGGAGTTCGTCGCCGTCGACCTTGACGGTCTGGCCGCTGTACTTGCCGAACAGGACACGGTCACCGACCTTGACGTTCATGGCAATGACTTCGCCCTTGTCGTTCTTCTTGCCAGGGCCCACGGCCAGCACTTCGCCTTGGTCGGGCTTTTCGGCGGCGCTGTCGGGGATGACGATGCCGGAGGCGGTCTTGGTTTCGTTTTCGACGCGTTTCACAATCACGCGATCAGCCAGAGGACGCAGTTTCATCGGGACTCTCCTTGAGTTCGGAACAGGGGTTTGGAATGAAATAGCGCCAAAAGTTGGCGCTTATTAACCTAGCCGGGGACTTGAGTTGTTAGCACTCAAGTCCAGCGAGTGCTAATGATAAGGCAATTTGCCTTCTTTTCAAGTCCGGGGGCCGGATCTGGGGGCGTTGTGCGGGCGTCACAGTCCGCGGGGAATAGTTCACGCCGCGCCCCTCACCCCGTCGCACGGTGCGAGGCCTGAGCGGGGCGTCACCCATAATCAAACGATGCTGCGGCAACAACAAGAGGCGCTGGGGGGCTTTTTTATCCTGGGGGTTCTGGCGTTGGTCCTGGTGGCCACCCAGGTCTTGCGGCCTCTGGATCAGTTTTTCTATGACCTGCAGGTCCGCGCCTTGCGGGCCGCAGCGCCGAGCGCACCGCCTCAGGACGTGGTGGTGATCGGTCTGGACGAGGCCGATTACGAAGCCATCCCCGAACCCTATGCCCTGTGGCACCGCCATCTGGGGGAGCTGTTTGTCGGGCTGGCCGCGGCCCGGCCCGCCGTGGTCGGGGTGGCGGCGCCGCTGCCGGTGCGTTCCTACGACTTTCTGATCAAGGGCATCGATGCGCCGCTGCTTGATGGCGTGCGCAAGCTGCGCGCCACCACGCCCCTGGTGCTGGGCCAGCCCCAGGGCTTGGAGCGGCGCTTGCGTCCCTTGTCCCCCGAACTGGTGGCGCTGGTCGGCCCCCAGGGCCTGGGCTCCCTGGTGCTGTGCGAGGACTCGGATGGCATCGTGCGTCGTGTCAACCAGCGGCAATGCGTGGATGAGGATCACAAGGCGACACTGGCCGACCTGATGGCCCGGGTGCTGGGGCGCGAGAGCTCGGCCCAGGGCCTGATCGACTACACCGTAGGCGGGCCGGTGGACTACACCTCCTTGCAGACCGTGCTGGGCTGGTTGCGCGAGGGCCAGCTGCAGCGCCTGCAGGCCCTGGTGCAGGGCCGGGCGGTCATCGTGGCCAGCCTGCTGCCTGGCGAGAACCGCTACCGTCTGCCCGTGGTACTGGACGCTTCGGCGCCTGAGAGCCGCAGCAGCCCGGCGGCCCTGGTGCATGTGCAGGCCCTGCGCTCGCTGCTGGCCCGTGGCCTGGTCGATCCCTTGAGTGCGGTCCTGGTCTGGCCCCTGGCGCTGGCCTCGGCCTTGTTGTGGTTCGGCCGTAATGGCTGGGGCAAGGCCCTGCTGTTTGTGGCCAGCTGGGGTTTGCTGCTGGGGATCTCCCTGCTGGCCCTGTGGCGCGGCTGGTATCTGCCGCTGGGCAGCCTGCTGACGGTGATGGGCTTCGCCTTTTTGGCCCGCCTGGTCTGGGAATCGGCCGGCCATTACCGCGAAAAACAGCTCCTGCGCACGGCCTTTGCCGGCCATGTGAGCCCGCAGGTCATGCGGGCCATCCTGCGCGGCAAGCTGCAGCCCGATGCCGGGGGGCAGCAGAGCCGCGTCACCATCCTGTTTGCCGACATCCGTGGTTTCACGGGGCGCAGCGCCCGCAGCACGCCGCAGACCATGATCGACCTGCTCAACCGTTATTACGGCGAGATGGCGGCTGCCATCCACGAACACGGCGGTGCCATCGACAAGTTCATCGGCGACGGCCTCATGGCCACCTTCGGTGTGCCGCAACCGCTGGAAGCGCCCGAGCGCAACGCGCTGGAGGCGGCGCAGGACATGCTGCTGCGCCTGGCCCGGCTCAATGCGGAATTGCAGGCCGAAGGCCAGGCCCCGCTGGAGATCGGCATCGGCGTGCATGTGGGCGAGGTGCTGGCAGGGTATGTGGGCACGCATCGGCGGCGTGACTTCACGGTGATCGGGGACGCGGTCAACCTCACGGCCCAGCTGGTGGGGCTGAGCAAGACCCTGAACCATCCCGTGGTCTGCTCGCAGGAGGTGGCCGCTGCCGTCGGGTTTGCCGGCGGCCTGGTGGACCTGGGGCCGCAGGCCGTGAAGGGGCGCGCTGATGTGCAGGTCTGGGGCTGGAACCCGACCCTGCCGCAGCCATTGTCGGGCGAGGTGCGTGTGTGAAGGTGCTGGTCGCCAACCGTCTGTATGGGTATGCCCTCATGGCCTGGCTGGCCTGCACGCGCTGGCAGCGCCTGGCGGAGCCGCAACTGCGTTATGAGCTCTACCGGCAGGTGCATGCCACGGGCATCACGGCCCTGCCGGTGATTGCGGCCCTGGCCGCCTTGACCGGCATGGCCGCCGTCACCCAGCTCACGGCGCTGGTGGGGCAGGACAGCGATATGGCGCAGTCCTGGCTGTTCTACGGTCTGTTCTTCGAGCTGGCGCCGCTGCTGTCGGCGCTGGTGCTGGTGGCCCGCAGCAGCGCGACCCTGGCGGCCGAACTGGCCGTGATGCATCAGCATGACGAATTCCTGGCCCTGCGTCGTATGGGCGTCTCGCCGGCCGACTATCTGCTGCTGCCGCGGATCCTGGGCCTGGCCCTCGTGCTGCCGGCGATCACGGTCCTGTTCCAGATCGTGGCCGTGGCCAGCGGCTGGCTGGCCGTGTCCCTGATGCAGGGCCTGCCCCTGTGGCAGGTGGCGAGCCACTTCCTGGAGCTCGCCGACCCCTGGTTGACGCTGCTGAGCCTGGCCAAGAGCGCGGTGACGGGCCTGCTGATCGGGGTGATTGCCTGCCACCACGGCAGCAGCGTCGGGCGCAAGGAGCGGGAACTCTCGGGCGCAACCATCCATGCCGTGGGCAATGGCATGGTGGCCGTGTTCCTGGTCGATGTGGCTGTGGCTTTGCTGGTGTACTGGGCCAAACAATGAAGGCAGCCTTCATGCTCTGGCTGAACCGCCGCCGTGCGGCCCTGGTCTCGCTGGTGCGCCGGCTGGGCGCGCGGGCCTATCTGCTGTTTGCCCTGGTGTTCACCACGCTCATCGTCACGGACCTGGGCCTGCTCAACCTGGTGGCCGCGGCCGACACCAAGCTCTTCGACACCATGATCTCGCACCGCGTGATCGTGCCCAAGCCGGATCCGGACATCATCATCCTCGACATCGACGAGGCCAGCCTGGCCGGCATGGCCAAAGAACATGGTCGTTGGCCCTGGCCCAACCGCGTGTTGGGTGAGGTGGTGCGCGGCATCGAGGCGCAGCAGCCGCGGGCCATCGTCTTCGACATTCTTTTTTCAGACGCCGACGTGCAACGCCCCGAGAGCGATGCGGCCTTCAACGCCGAGATCGCGCGTTCCAGCAGCACCTTTTTCCCCATGCTGCGCCTGGACCCGCAAAACGACAAGCTCAGCCGCATCCCGGTCGGGGCTCTGCCCGGCGCGCGTGCGCTGCAGGATGCCGCCGACGGCCAGGCGCCAATCGCCATCATCCTGCCCCGGGTGCCGGCCGCGCTGGACAACGGGCGCCTGGGCACGCACCAGGTCACGCCCGACGAGGACGGCATCATCCGCCGTTATCCGGCCTGGATCGAGCATGCCGGCTGGCGTATTCCCTCCCTGCCGCAGCGCATCGCCGAGGAATACAGCTACCCGGGCTCGGACCAGGCCGAGGTGCTGATCAACTGGCGCGGCAAGCCCTTCACCTATCCCTATGTTTCTTTTGTCGATGTCTACCGTGATCTGCAGGCGCAGAAGAAGGAACGTCCAGCCGATGAGTTCAAGGGCAAGATCATCCTGATTGGCTCCACCGCCCCCAGCCTGTTCGACATCAAGGGCACGCCCATGGGGCGCATCCATCCCGGGGTGGAGATCATGGCCACGGCCATCGACAACTTCAAGAATGGCGACTACCTGCGCGAGCGGCCGAAGTGGGTGATGAAACTCGCCGCCCTGCTGCTGATCTGGGGCATGGCGATTGCGCTCTACCGCCAGACCCGCATCGATGTGTTCGACACGGTCTTCGCTGCGCTCCAGGCGGCACTGGTGGTGCTGGCCTTTGCGGTGGTCAACCTCACGGACTGGTACCTCGACGCCTCCGCGCCGCTGTCACTGGGCCTGTCCTACTTCGCGCTGTCACGGGTCTATTACGGCTTGTCGCAGAACTGGCTGGCCAACGGCCGTGTCCAGGACATGGCCGGGTTGGCCTGTGGCGAGCGCCTGCTGGCGGTGCTGGCGGTGCGGCTGGAGGGCAGCAGCGCGGCCGAGCGGCGCCGCCTCAAGGGGGATCTGGACCATCTGGTCGCGCGCTCGCAGCTGGACGCGAGCCGTATCGTCGATCTGGTCGAAGACCCGGGGTTTGTGCAGGCGGTGTTCTCGGATGTGATGCTGGTCTACTGGCTGCTGGAAGATGTGCAGGCGCCGTGGGCCGAGGATGCTGACCGCATTGAAGCCGGTTTGCGCACGCCGCGCGAGGCGGCCATCGCGGCCGCGCGGCTGCACTTCGCGCGTGAGCATGCCGTGATTCGCTGGGAAACGACACAGGGTTGGACAGCCCCAGCCTTTGCCACTATTCTCGCCGCGATGTATCGAACCGCCCCTGTGACGGTCCCCTCTCACCCCCTTCCGGGAATCCACCCATGATGTCTTACCCGCGTTTCACGGCAGGCCTGCTGGCTGCCGCCATGTTCCTTGCTGCCGGTCTGTCTCGGGCAGCGGACCCGGAGCCGAACAAAAAACCGGCGGCAAAGCCCCTGGGCGGTGCGGCGCTGCTGCAGCTGGACGACGGGCGCAGCGGACGCGGCAATCTGATCGCCACCACCGGCATCCGTGGTTTCAGCAAGCCGCAGGCGCAGACGGCCCATGCGCTGATCATGACCATTGGCGAGTACCAGGGCAATATTCCCAAGCTCAAGGGCGTGGCCTACGACAGCGCCACGGCGGCCGACATTGCGCGTCGCCTGGGCGTGCCGCAAGCCAACATCCAGACCTTGAGTGACGGGCAGCTCACGCTGGAAGGCATGCGCAAGGCCTTTGACGAACTCGAAGGCAAGCTGGGCGGGGACGACCAGGTCTTCATCTATTACTCCGGCCATGGCGGTCGCCAGCTGGTGCAGGAAAGCGGTGGCGAGCGCTGTGCCGAATCCCTGATCACCGTGGACGGCCGTCCTTTCACCGACGTGGAAATGGAAGAGCGGCTCAAGCGCCTGTCCGCCCGCAGCCAGAAGACCATCGTTTTCCTCGACGCCTGCCACTCGGGTGGGGTGACCAGCACACGTTCTGTGGGCGGGGCCGCGCCGCTGTTCACGGCCAAGTCCTACAGCGCGGGGCAGAACTGCGTGAAGCCCAGCAATGTGCTGACGCGCAGCCTGGCCGCGCCCAAGCCGCCGGGCAGCGGGAGCGGCAACTTCGTCCACATCGCAGCCGCACGCGACAGCGAGGTCTCGCTCGATCAGCCAGGCCTGGGCGGCGTGGCCACCCAGGCCAGGCTGGCCTGCCTGGCCGGCGCTGCCAAGGACAGCGATGGCAGTGGCGGACTTTCGGCCGAAGAGATCCAAGCCTGTGCACAGGGCCGCATCAACGACAAGCTGAAGAATGTGCAGGGTTTCCTGCCCCACCATGTTTCGCTGACCGGCAACCCGGCCATGGTGCTGAGTTATGCGGCCAAGGATGGCGTGGCCGCTGCGGCGCCCGTCGTGGCTGCGCCTGCTGCGGCCCTGGCCCCCGCACCTGTTGCTGTGCTGCCCTCGGCCCTGGCTGCCCTGCAGGACATCTACAACAGCCGCGACGACCGTCGCCTGGTGACATTGAACAGTGCCAAACCCGTGCTCAAGATCGGCGTCGACACGGTGGACTTCACGCTGAGCTCGCGCGAGGGCGGTTACGTCTACCTGCTGATGGTGGGCTCGGATGGTCAGACTTTTGATCTGCTGTTCCCCAACCGCATCGACCGCAACCACCAGATCGAGCCGGGCGGCACCCTGCGCCTGCCGCGTGCGTCCTGGCAGCTGTCGGCCGGAGGGCCGCCCGGTAAAAACACCGTGCTGGCCATCGTGACCGACAACCCGCGCGATTTCAGCGCCGCCGGCCTCAAGCCCGCCGGTCCCTTCTCCGCTGTAGAGGCCGTGGCCGCCAAGGACATCCAGCTGGTGACCGTGGGGGCGGACCGTCCGCCCGAGGCCGAATGCGCCAACCCGGCGTCGGGCACACGTAACCTGACCATCAGCAAGCGCTGTTCCACCGGTTATGCGGCAGCCCTGCTGACGATCGAAGAGGTGCGCTGACCGTGAGCTTCCAGGCCGTCCTGCGGCAGCGACAGCTGCACCTGAGCCACGCGGCGCAGCCCTTGTTGGCGCTGCCTCTGGACCAGGGCGGGCGCTGGCGTCTGGTATTGCCGGACGAGGCCGGGGTCGAGGCCGCGGTGGGGGCTCTGGAGTCCGCGCCCGGGGTGGCCGTGCTGCCGGCCCAGGGCGGCTTGCTGGGTTCGATGTCCGTCGCGGCCAACCTGTCCCTGGCCCTGCGTTACGGGCAGGAGGCCGATGCCGCCACCCTGCGCGGCTGGGAGTACAAGCTGGAGCTGGTGCTGAGCCTGTTCGGGGTCTCGCAGGCCCAGCTGCGTCGTTTGGGACAGGCTTTGCCCATGCAGCTCGGGCAGCTGGAGCGCTGGCTGCTGGGGCTGGCCTTGCGCGTGATGCGCCCGCCCGAGCTGCTGGTGCTGGACCGTGCGTTTGCCGGTCTTTCCCGTCGCCAGGCTGAGGCGGTGCTTGCGATGCTGGAGGTTTATCACGCCCTCCATCCTTTCCGCCCCATCCTGTGTGTTGATCTGGACGCCCACAGCCTGCCGGCTTTGCCGCAGTGCCGTGGGACCGTCGGACTGGGCACGCAAGTTCTGGAGCCCGCATGTCCATCCTGATCGCCCAGGACAGCGAAGTGG
>CAUPRZ010000030.1:0-11255 GCA_963513855.1 uncultured Hylemonella sp. | reverse complement strand
GCGTAGCGTTCGAGTTGTTGACGGAGAAAGGTTTTCACGGAAGCGGACAAGGGTTAGGGGCTTCGACAGGCTCAGCCCGAACGGGGTGGGTCCAGGGTCATCCATTTCCATTCGCCCTGAGCTTGTCGAAGGGCGGCGGACATGGAAGCGTCGCTAACGTTCCTTGCGCAGAAAGAAATGCTGGATGGCCGCGCCGGCGCGTTCGCGTGCAGCGGCGTCGCCCGTGTGCAGCTCGGCCAGGGCACCGTGCAGCATCTTCTGCGTCAGACCCTTGGACAGGGCTTCGAGCACTGTGTCCACGTCGGCACCTCGGGCCAGGGCCTTGCGCGCGCGCGCGATTTCGGCGGCGCGCCACTCGTCGGCCTGAGCGTTGAGCTGCTGGATCAGGGGCACAGCGCTGCGCTGGTCCATCCAGTGCATGAAACTCTGCACACCGGCGTCGATGATGACTTCGGCCTGGGCCACGGCGGCCTGGCGGTTGGCCTGGCCGGCCTGCACCACGGCGGCCAGGTCGTCCACGGTGTAGAGGTAGACGTCGCCCAGGTCCTTGACCTCGGGTTCGATGTCGCGCGGCACGGCCAGGTCCACCATGAACATGGGGCGGTGCTTGCGCTGCTTGAGGGCACGCTCCACGGCGCCCAGGCCGATCAGGGGCAGGGTGCTGGCCGTGCAGCTGATGACGGCGTCGAACTCGTGCAGGCGCGTGGGTAGATCGGCCAGGCGCATGACCTCGGCGCCGAAGCGGCTGGCCAGCTTCTCGCCGCGGTCCAGGCTGCGGTTGGCGATGGCCATGGACTTGGGGTTTTTGGCGGCGAAGTGGGTGGCGGCCAGCTCGATCATTTCGCCGGCGCCGACAAAAAGGATGCGCACCTCGCGCAGGTCTTCGAAAAGATTGCTGGCCAGCCGCACTGCGGCTGCGGCCATGCTGATGGAGTGGGCGCCGATCTCGGTAGAGCTGCGCACTTCCTTGGCCACGGCGAAGCTGCGCTGGAAGAGCTGGTTGAGGGTGGTGCCCAGGGCGCCGGCCTCTTCGGCCACGCGCACGGCATCCTTCATCTGGCCCAGGATCTGCGGCTCGCCCAGGACCATGGAGTCCAGCCCGCTGGCCACACGGAAGGCGTGGCGCGCCGCGTGGCCGCCCTCAAGCGTATAGGTGTGGCTGCGCAGCTCCTCGGCCGAGACGCCGCCGCTGTGGGCCAGCCACTGCAGGGTCGGTGCGATTTCCAGCTCTTCGCTGGCGCAGTAGATCTCGGTGCGGTTGCAGGTGGA
The DNA here is from genome assembly GCA_963513855.1 of uncultured Hylemonella sp. Lineage (GTDB taxonomy): Bacteria > Pseudomonadota > Gammaproteobacteria > Burkholderiales > Burkholderiaceae_C > Hylemonella. The sequence goes on along the minus strand of CAUPRZ010000030.1, from coordinate 9,986 downwards.
GAGGATGGCGGCCTCGGGCGGGCGGGCAAGCGCGCCGCGCAAACCCTCCAGGGTCGGGGGCAATTGGTCGAGCGCAAAGGCGAACCGGCCGCGCAGATCGAGCGGCGCGGTTGTGTGATTGATGCCCAGGGCCCAGACTGCCATGGCCCGCATTATAAAATTTGCTGCTGCCTGGCCCCCGGACCGGGGTTGAAGGCCCTTATTTCATGAATCTGCAGGACATCTATTTCCATCTGCTCAACTTCGCCGCGCCCGCGCTGGTCGTGGCCCTGTTGCTGCCGCTGCTCGGTCGTCCCTTCTTCAAACCGCAGGCCGCCTTCCTGCCCTGGTGGGGGCAGATGCTCGTGAATGCGCTGGCCGGGGTGGCCGTCCTCTACGCCAGCCTCTGGTGGCTGGGGCGCGACGGCAAGATGGTGGGCTACGCCCTGATGGTGCTGGCCACGGCCAGCAGCCAGTGGCTGCTGGTACGCGGCTGGCGGCGCTGAGGGCCACAGTCCCTAGAAGTTGAAGAGCAGGCCGATGGACAGGCGCTTCATGTCCGCGTGCCCGGCATTGCCCGGCAGTTGGGTGCGACCCAGGCTTTCATACTGCGCTCGCATGCTGAGTTCGCGGTCGAAGATCACCTGCATGCCAAAGCCGTAGATCAGGTCGTCCGGCAGGCCGTTGATCTGGCCGTCGTGCAGGCCCAGACCGGCCTTGCCGAAGAGGACAACCTGCTGGTTGATCGGCACCTTGCCGATGGCCACGGCGTGGATGATGTGTTCGCTGACATCTACACCACCGGAGCCCGGCACGTTGGCGTCGGCCTTGCCGACCAGGGTGAGGCCGGCTTCCAGATCCACGTTGGGGAGGAAGTGGTAGCCCCCGGAGAGGCTCAGCGCGCCGGGGCTGGAGTAGCTGCCGGGACCGCTGTAGTCGACGGTGCCGTAATCAATGGCGGCGTAATAGCGCGAGTTCTGGTTCTGGGCCAGCGCCGGTAAGGCGATGCTGCCGCAGAGGATGAGGGCAGTGAGCAGTTTTTTCATGACGTCCTCTGATGAAGTTGCACGGTGAGCGCCTGTGTTGCAGGCGCGGACTGCATTGTGTGGCGCAGGGTTCAGAGGGCTGTAACGAGATGTGATGTCCCCGCGTGCTGTCGGGAGATGGGTGCGCCCACGCTCTGCACCGGCGGGCGTAGCAGGCTTGTGGCCATGCCCGGGGTGTGAGCCGGGCCCGTCTGTCAGGACGGGGCGAAGAGGTCGACGCGGTCCGTGATGATGCCGTCGATGCCCAGGTCCAGCAGGCGCTGGGCGGCATCGGCCTCGTTCACGGTGTAGCACAGGGTACGCAGGCCGGCGTTGCGTGCCTGGGCCAGCGTGTCAGCCGTCCACAGCCTGTAGTTGCAGACCACGGCGACGCAGCCCAGGCTCTGCGCCTTGGGCAGCCAGCCCTCCCACAGTGTGTCGAGCAGCAGGCCGCGCGGCAGTTGCGGAGCGGTGGCGCATGCGCCTGCAAGGGCATCGGGTTGGAAGGAGGTCAGCAGCGGGGGGATGGAGGCCTCTTTCCAGAGCCGGGCTGCGGCCTGGGCCACGACCTCACCGGTGTGGCGCTCGGTGCCCGGGGTGGGCTTGATCTCGATATTGAGCAGGTGGTGGTTGTGCAGGCAGTGCTGCGCGATGGCCTGCAGCGTGGGCAGGGGTTCGCCGGCGTAGGCGCGGCTGTGCCAGCTGCCGGCGTCGAGTTGAGAGAGTGCCAGCCAGGGCTGATCGCCGGCCGTGCCCTGGCCGTTGCTGGTGCGCTCCAGCGTGGCGTCGTGCAGCAAAAAGGGCACACCGTCGGCGCTAAGCTTCACATCGCATTCGTACATGCGGTAGCCGTGGGTGGCGCCCAGGCGGAAGGCAGCCAGGGTGTTTTCGGGGGCCAGCTTGCCGGCGCCGCGGTGCGCGATCCAGCGCGGGTAGGGCCAAGTTTGAGCTTGTGGACTCACAGCCGTTTGCCGGTGCTGGCGTCGAAGCTGTGCAGGCAACCGGGTTGCGGTGCCACGTGCAGGGTTGCACCGATGGGCGGGACCACGCCCTCCCGCTCTTCCACCCGCACGATGATCTGTTCGCTGTCGACGCGGGTGTAGAGCAGGCGCTCGGCGCCCAGCATTTCCACGGCCTCGACCTGCACGCTCCAGCCATCAGCTGCGGGTTGCGGCAGGACCTGCAGGTGCTCGGGGCGGATGCCCAGGATGGTGCCGACTTTCACGTGCGGCGCGCTGGACAGCAGGTTCATGGGCGGCGCGCCGATGAAGCTGGCGACAAAGGTGGAGGCCGGACGGTGATAGACCTCTTCCGGCGTGCCGAACTGTTCCATATTGCCGGCGTTCATGACGATCATGCGCTGTGCCAGCGTCATGGCCTCGACCTGGTCGTGCGTGACAAACAGCGAAGTGATGCCCAGTTCGCGGTGCAGCTTCTGGATTTCCAGACGGGTCTGCGCGCGCAGCTTGGCGTCCAGATTGGACAGGGGCTCGTCGAAGAGGAAGACCTGGGGCTGGCGCACGATGGCGCGGCCCATGGCGACGCGTTGGCGCTGGCCGCCTGAGAGCTCACGAGGCTTGCGCGCCAGATAGGGCATCAGTTCCAGGATGCCGGCGGCCTTCTCGACACGGGTGAGGATCTCGTCCTTGGGCACCTTGGCAATCTTGAGGCCGTAGGCCATGTTGTCGTACACGCTCATGTGCGGGTAGAGCGCGTAGTTCTGGAACACCATGGCGATGTCGCGCTCGGCCGGTTCCAGATCGTTGACCACACGCTCGCCGATGCGGATCTCGCCGCCGCTGATTTCTTCCAGGCCGGCGACCATGCGCAGCAGGGTGGATTTGCCGCAGCCCGAGGGCCCGACGATGACGATGAACTCGCCATCGCTGATGGCCGCGTTGACGCCGTGGATGACCTGGTTGGCCTTGGGGCCGTGGCCGTAGCGTTTGATGACGTTGGAGAGGGTCAGGGATGCCATAGCTTGTGTCTCTTATTTTTCAGTGTCGACGAGGCCCTTGACGAACCATTTCTGCATGAGGATCACGACCAGCGCGGGCGGGATCATGGCCAGGATGGCCGTGGCCATGACCACATTCCATTCCACATAGACCTCGCCGAAGATGGCGCGCTTGATACCCAGCACCACGGGGTACATGTCCTCGTTGGTGGTGACCAGCAGGGGCCAGAGGTACTGGTTCCAGCCATAGATGAACTGGATCACGAAGAGCGCCGCGATCGAGGTCTTGGACAGGGGCAGCAGCACATCCCGGAAGAAACGCATGGGTCCTGCGCCGTCCATGCGCGCGGCTTCCACGAGTTCGTCGGGCACGGTGAGGAAAAACTGCCGGAACAGGAAGGTGGCCGTGGCCGAGGCGATCAGCGGCACCGTCAGGCCGGCGTAGGTGTTGAGCATGCCCAGATCGGACACCACTTCATAGGTCGGGCCGATGCGCACTTCCACGGGCAGCATCAGCGTGACGAAGATCATCCAGAACACCAGGCCACGCGCCGGGAAGCGGAAGTAGACGATGGCAAAGGCCGAGAGCAGGGAGATGGCGATCTTGCCCAGGGCGATGACCATGGCGCTGACGAAGCTGACCCAGAGCATGGGCGCCACCGGCGCGATGGTGGAGCCGCTCGAGGTCTTGCCGCCGAAGAGCGCGAGGCGATAGCTCTCGAAGAAATTGCCGCCCGGCCACAGGGACAGGGGGTTGCTGGTGGAGATCTGTTCGGCCGTCTGGGTCGAACCGATGAAGGTGACCAGCACCGGGAACACCACCACCAGCACGCCGATGATGAGGATGGTGTGGGCCAGGGCGTTCAGCCAGGGGCGTCGTTCGATCATGTCAGGGCTCCCGCCGGGCCGTCCCAAGGGAGCCCAGCCCCCCTGGGGGGCAGCGAATACACGAAGTGATGAGCGTGGGGGCGTTTCATCAGTACTGAACTTTCTTCTCGACGAAGCGGAACTGGATGACGGTCAGCGCGATGACGATCAGCATCAGGATCACAGACTGCGCGGCCGAACCGCCCATGTCCAGGGCCTTGAAGCCGTCGTAATAGACCTTGTAGACCAGGATGGCCGTGTCCTTGCCCGGGCCGCCGTGGGTGGCCGCATCGACGATGGCGAAGGTGTCGAAGAAGGCGTAGACCACGTTGATCACCAGCAGGAAAAAGGTGGTGGGCGACAGCAGGGGGAAGACGATGGTCCAGAAACGATGCCAGGGTGAGGCGCCGTCGATGGTGGAGGCCTCGATCAGGGACTGCGGGATGCTCTGCAGACCGGCCAGGAAAAAGAGGAAGTTGTAGGAGATCTGTTTCCAGACCGCGGCCATGACGATCAGGGCCATGGCGTGGTCGGGGTTGAGCAGATGGTCCCAGTTGATGCCCATGGCCTTGAGCGCATAGGCCACCACGCCGTAGGGGGAGGCGAACATCAGCAGCCACAACACGCCGGCCACCACCGGCGCAACCGCGTAAGGCCAGATCAGCAGGGTCTTGTAGACCGTGGCGCCGCGGATCACGCGGTTGGCCATCACGGCCAGCAGCAGCGCAATGCTCAGGCCACTGACGGCCACGAGGGCCGAGAACAGGGCCGTGGTCTTGAAGGAGGCCAGGTAACTTTCGTCATTGAACAGGCGCTCGAAATTCTCCAGCCCCACGTATTTGACCGAGGTGCCGAAGGCGTCCTGCTCCAACACGCTCTGGTACAGCGCCTGGGCGGCTGGCCAGAAGAAGAAGACCAGCACGATGGCCATCTGCGGTGCCACCAGCAGCCAGGGCAACCACCAGGATTTGAATCGGACCCGTTTTTCCATGCCGTGATTGTCGTAGCAAAAATCAAAAAAGCCCTCCCCCGCTGGGCGGAGGAGGGTTGGGAGGGGGGCGACGTCAGTACAGCTACAGGCTAACTGACGAGGGCATCAGCCCTTGTTGGCTTTCTGGAAGCGCTCGAGCTGCTCGTTGCCGCGTTTGGTGATGGTCTGCAGGGCTTCCTTGGCGCTCTTCTTGCCCGACCAGACACCTTCGAATTCCTCGTCGATGATGGTGCGGATCTGCACGAAGTTGCCCAGGCGCACGCCACGCGACTTGTCGGTGGTCTTGCGGATCATCTGCGTGACCGAGACGTCGGTGCCGGGGTTCTTCTTGTAGAAACCGGCCTTGTCCGTCACCTCGAAGGAGGCCTTGGTCACCGGAAGGTAACCGGTGCGCTGATGGCTGGCCGCAGCGATTTCAGGCTTGGACAGGTGGGCGAAGAACTGGGCCACACCCTTGTACTCTTCGGCCTTCTTGCCGGCCATGACCCACAGGCTGGCGCCACCGATCACGGTGTTCTGCGGGGCGCCCGGAACGTCCGGGTAATAGGGCAGGGTGCCGATGCCGTAGCCGAATTTGCCGTTGCGCGTCACGTTGCCGTACAGGGCCGAGGAGCCCGTGGCCATGGCGCATTCGCCCGAGACGAAGGTGGCATCAGCCGCATTGCCGCGGCCCTTGTAGATGAACAGGCCCTGTTTGGCCATATTGGCCAGGTTCTCGATATGGCGCAGGTGCAGGGGAGTGTCGATGGCCAGGCGCGTGTCCAGACCGCCGAAACCGTTGTTCTTGGTCGCGAACAGCACGTTGTGCCAGGCCGAGAAGCTCTCAAGCTGGGTCCAGCTGATCCAGCTGGTGGTGAAGGGGCACTTGTGGCCGGAAGCCTTGAGCTTGGCGGCAGCCAGGGCCACCTCGGGCCAGGTGGTCGGCGGCTTGTCGGCATCCAGGCCGGCGGCCTTGAAAGCGTCCTTGTTGTAGTGGAAGACAGGGGTCGAGCTGTTGAAGGGGAAGCTCAGCATCTGGCCATTGGGCGCGGTGTAATAACCCGCGACGGCCGGCACGTAGGCGTTGGCGTCGAAGGTGACGTTGGCCTTTTTCATGACCTCGGCCACGGGCACGATGGCGCCCTTGCTGGCCATCATGGTGGCGGTGCCCACTTCAAAGACCTGCAGCACGTGGGGGGCGTTGCCGGCGCGGTAGGCCGCAATGGCCGCCGTCATGGATTCGTCATAGCTGCCCTTGAAAGTGGGCACGATCTTGTAGTCCTTCTGGCTGGCATTGAAGTCCTTGGCCAGGTCATTGACCCATTCACCCAGGGCGCCGCCCATGGAATGCCACCACTGGATTTCGGTCTGGGCTTGGGCGGCGGGGGTGAGCAGCAGGGCCGACAGGGCGACTGCGCTCAGTTTGGCGGTCAATTTCATGGGTTCTCCTTGTGGATGAAGCATTCCAGCTTAGGGCCGGAATATGACAGGCTGATTAAGCCTGCATGACGGCCGTTTGGGGATTCGGGGTTTCCATGAGGGCCAATACCGGTGGCCGGTCGGCCCATGTTGCACTGCGGTAACATCTGACCTCAGCCGGTGTTCTGGCTGAACTATCAGCTTTTCATGAACGCACCGACTCTGCTCAACCATTTCGTGGACACGGCTGGCCAGGCGCCGCATGGCCACGAACGCATCCGCGAAATCCCCTACAACTACACCTCGTATTCCGATCGCGAGATCGTCATACGTCTGCTGGGCGAACGCGCCTGGGCGGTGTTGAACCAGCTGCGCGAGGAGCGCCGCACGGGCCGCTCGGCCCGTATGTTGTATGAGGTGCTGGGCGATATCTGGGTGGTGCAGCGCAACCCCTATCTGCAGGACGACCTGCTGGACAACCCCAAGCGCCGTGGGCTGCTGGTGGAAGCTCTGCACCATCGCCTGGGCGAGGTGCAGAAGCGCCGCACGCCTGACGCCGACCCCCAGCGCGACGCCCTGGTGGGCGAGTTGCTGGACGCGGCCAGCCGTTCGGTGGAGGCATTCGACCAGTCTTTCCGCGAAATTGCCACGCTGCGCCGCAAGGCCTTGCGCACGCTGAGCCGCCTGACGGCCAAGGACAACGTCAAATTTGACGGCCTGTCACGTGTCTCCCATGTGACGGACGCGACCGACTGGCGTGTCGAATACCCCTTTGTGGTGCTGACGCCCGACAGCGAGGCCGAAATGGCACGCCTGGTCAAGGGCTGCATCGAACTGGACCTGACCATCATCCCGCGTGGGGGTGGCACGGGCTACACGGGCGGCGCCATTCCGCTGAGCTGGAAGAGCGCGGTGATCAACACCGAAAAGCTCGAGTCCATGACCGAGGTCGAGATGCTGCAGCTGCCCGGCCTGGACAAGGCGGTGCCCACCATCTGGACCGAGGCCGGTGTGGTCACCCAGCGTGTGGCCGACGCGGCCGAGCGTGCCGGTTTTGTGTTTGCTGTCGACCCGACCTCGGCCGAAGCCTCCTGCGTGGGCGGCAACATCGCCATGAACGCCGGCGGCAAAAAGGCCGTGCTCTGGGGCACGGCCCTGGACAACCTGGCCAGCTGGCGCATGGTCACGCCCGACGCGGGCTGGCTGGAAGTCACGCGTGTGGGCCACAACCTGGGCAAGATCCACGACGCCGAGATCGCCAGCTTCGAACTCAAGTATTTCGAGGCCGACGGCAAAAAGCTGGTGCGTACCGAGCGCCTGGACATCCCGGGCCCGAGCTTCCGCAAGGAAGGCCTGGGCAAGGACGTGACCGACAAGTTTCTCTCCGGTCTGCCGGGTGTGCAGAAAGAAGGCTGTGACGGCCTGATCACCAGCGCACGCTGGGTGGTGCACCGCATGCCCGCTCACACCCGCACGGTCTGCCTGGAGTTCTTTGGCCACGCGCGCAACGCAGTGCCCAGCATCGTCGAAATCAAGGACTTCATGTTTGCCGAGCAGAAGCGCAGCGGCGTGCTGCTGGCCGGCCTGGAGCATCTGGACGACCGTTACCTCAAGGCCGTGGGTTACGCCACCAAGAGCAAACGCGGCGGCCTGCCCAAGATGGTGCTGATCGGCGACATCGTGGGCGACAACACCGATGACGTGGCGCGTGCCACCAGTGAGGTGGTGCGCATCGCCAACTCGCGCAGCGGCGAGGGTTTTGTCGCCGTGAATGCCGACGCGCGCAAGAAGTTCTGGCTCGATCGCAAGCGCACGGCGGCCATCAGCAAACACACCAACGCCTTCAAGATCAACGAGGACGTGGTGATCCCGCTGCCGCGCATGGCCGAGTACACCGACGGCATCGAGCGCATCAACATCGAACTCTCGTTGCGCAACAAGATCCAGCTGGCTGACGAGCTGGAGTATTTTTTCACCGAAGGCAATCTGCCGCTGGGCAAACTCGACGACGCCAGCGAGATTGCTTCGGCCGAGTTGCTGGAAGACCGCGTGGCCCAGGCCCTGACCCTGGTCCGTGACGTACGTGCCCAATGGCAGGGCTGGCTGAAAGACGTGGATGCCCTGTTCCCGCAATTGCAGGACCATAGCCTGCGTGCGAGCTGGAAGACGCAGCTGCGCGCGCCCTTGCAGGACATCTTCACGGGTGGCGCTTTTGCGCCCATCCTGGCGGAGTGCCAGGCCATCCATCAGCGCGTGCTCAAGGGCCGGGTCTGGGTGGCTCTGCACATGCATGCCGGCGACGGCAATGTGCACACCAACATCCCCGTCAACAGCGACGACTACGAGATGCTGCAGGCCGCGCATGGCGCGGTCAAGCGCATCATGGCGCTGGCGCGTTCGCTGGACGGCGTGATCTCGGGCGAACACGGTATCGGCATCACCAAGCTGGAATTCCTCAGCGACGCCGAGCTCCAGCCTTTTGCCGATTACAAACAACGCATCGACCCCGAGGGGCACTTCAACCGCGGCAAGCTCCTGCGCGACGCGGCCCTGCCGGCCGACCTGAGCCACGCCTACACGCCCAGCTTTGGCCTCATGGGCCATGAGTCGCTGATCATGCAGCAGAGCGACATCGGCGCGATTGCCGACAGCATCAAGGACTGCCTGCGCTGCGGCAAGTGCAAGCCCGTGTGCTCCACGCACGTGCCGCGCGCCAACCTGCTCTATAGCCCGCGCAACAAGATTCTGGCGACCTCGCTGCTGGTCGAGGCTTTCCTCTACGAGGAGCAGACCCGGCGCGGTGTCTCCATCAAGCACTGGCAGGAGTTCGAGGACGTGGCCGACCACTGCACGGTCTGCCACAAATGCCTCTCGCCCTGTCCGGTGAAGATCGACTTCGGCGACGTGTCCATGAACATGCGCAATCTGCTGCGCAAGATGGGGCAGAAGTCCTTCCGCCCCGGCAATGCGGCGGCCATGTTCTTCCTCAACGCCACCAACCCCGAGACCATCAAGCTCATGCGCTCGGCCATGGTGAACGTGGGCTTCAAGGCCCAGCGCCTGGCCAACCAGGTGTTGCGTGTGGCGGCCAGAAAACAGACCGCCCGCCCGCCGGCCACCGTGGGCACGGCCCCCATCAAGCAGCAGGTCATCCACTTCATCAACAAGAAGATGCCCGGCGGCCTGCCCAAGAAGACGGCGCGCGCCCTGCTGGACATCGAGGATGCCGATTACGTCCCCATCATCCGCGACCCGCAGGCCACCACCTCCGAGACCGAGGCGGTGTTCTATTTCCCGGGCTGTGGCTCGGAGCGCCTGTTCAGCCAGGTGGGTCTGGCCACCCAGGCCATGCTCTGGCACGCGGGTGTGCAGACCGTGTTGCCGCCGGGTTACCTCTGCTGCGGTTATCCGCAGCGCGGCAGCGGTCAGTTCGACAAGGCCGAGAAGATGATCACGGACAACCGTGTGCTCTTCCACCGTGTGGCCAACACCCTCAACTACCTGGACATCAAGACCGTGGTGGTCAGCTGCGGCACCTGCTACGACCAGCTGCAAGGCTACAAGTTCGAGGAGATCTTCCCGGGCTGCCGCATCATCGACATCCACGAATACCTGCTGGAAAAAGGCATCAAGCTCAGCGGTGCCCAGGGCGGTTACCTCTACCACGAGCCTTGCCACAACCCCATGAAACAGGGCGACTCGATGAACACCGTGCGCACCCTGCTGGCGGGCGATTCGAAGGACAACGTGCTCAAGAGCGACCGTTGCT